>CALMDF010000494.1 GCA_937864895.1 uncultured Holophagales bacterium
AGGCCGGAGAAGACGACCGAGACCATCGTCATGAGCTTGATGAGGATGTTCAGGGACGGGCCGGTCGTGTCCTTGAACGGGTCGCCGATGGTGTCGCACGTGACGCCGGCCTTGTGGGCGTCGGAGCCCTTGCCGCCGAAGTTGCCGCGCTCGATGTGCTTCTTGGCGTTGTCCCACGCGCCGCCGGCGTTGTTCAGCATGATCGCGAGGACGAAGCCGCAGGAGAGGCTGCCGACGAGGAGGCCCATGACGCCGGCGACGCCGAAGACGATGCCGACCACGATGGGGACGGCGATGGCGAGGAGCGACGGGACGAGCATCTCGCGCTGGGCGCCGGCCGTGGAGATGGCGACGCACCGGGCGTAGTCGGGCTTGCCGGTGCCCTGCATGATCCCCGGGATCTCCTTGAACTGGCGGCGGACTTCCTCGACCATCGAGCCCGCGGCGCGGCCGACCGCCTTGAGCGTCATCGCCGAGAAGACGAGGACCATCATGGCGCCGATGAAGATGCCGCAGAGGACGGCCGGGTTCATGAGGGTGGCGTCGTAGGCGGCCATGAAGGTGGCCATCGTCGCGCTGCTCGTTCCGACGAGGGTCTTCCCCGCGGCGGTGGCGGCCGCGAGGGCCTCGGCCGGCGCCTCGGCGGTCTTCCCCTTGAAGAAGGCGATGGGGCCCTGGATGGCCAGGAGGTTCGGCGCCTCGGCGGCCATGCGTCCCAGCCAGACCCGGATTTCCTCCAGGTAGCCGGCCAGGAGCGCCATCGCGGTGAGCGCCGCCGAGCCGATGGCGAAGCCCTTGCCCGTCGCGGCGGTCGTGTTCCCCAGCGAGTCGAGGGCGTCGGTGCGGTGGCGGACCTCGGCGGGGAGGTGCGCCATCTCGGCGTTGCCGCCCGCGTTGTCGGCGATGGGGCCGAAGGCGTCGGTCGCGAGCGTGATGCCGAGGGTCGCCAGCATGCCGACCGCCGCGAACCCGATGCCGTAGAGGCCGAGGGACACGTCGGTGAAGCCGCCGGGGGCCCAGTACGAGACGAGGATGGCGGCGACGATCGTGATCACGGGGATGCCCGTGGAGTACATGCCGACCGCCATGCCGTCGATGACCGCGGTGGCGGGGCCCATCACGGCCTGACCGGCGATGCCCTTCGTCGGCTTGTACTCGTCGGAGGTGTAGTACTCGGTGGCCTGGCCGATGATGACGCCCGCGAAGAGGCCGGCGATGACCGAGATCCAGACGCCCGGCGGCACGTAGCCGAACCAGGCGAGGAGCGCGACCGCCGGGACGATGAGGGCGCTGGCGCCGAGCGTCCCGATGAGGAGCGAGCGGAGCAGGTTCTTCTGGGTGGCCTCTTCGCTCGTGCGGACCATGAAGATGCCGATGATCGAAAGGACCGTGCCGACGCCGGCCACGATCATCGGGGCCAGGACGCCGACCTTGCCGAGCGCCGGGATCGCGGCGCCGAGCGCGGCGGTGGAGAGGATGGAGCCGCAGTAGGACTCGTAGAGGTCCGCGCCCATGCCGGCCACGTCGCCCACGTTGTCGCCGACGTTGTCCGCGATCGTCGCCGGGTTGCGGGGGTCGTCCTCGGGGATGCCGGCCTCGACCTTGCCGACGAGGTCGGCGCCGACGTCGGCGGCCTTGGTGTAGATGCCGCCGCCGACGCGGGCGAAGAGGGCCTGCGTGGAGGCGCCCATGCCGAAGGTCAGCATGGTGACGGTGATCTCGACGAGCTTGTCGTGCTCGTTCGTCCCGGCGTGGACGAACGTCAGTCCGAGGGCCTTCAGGCCGTTCAGCATGTGCTCCGGGGTGTAGACGAGCCTGTCGAGGACCAGGTACCAGATGCAGATGTCGAGGAGGCCGAAGCCGACGACGATCAGCCCCATGACGGCGCCGCTGCGGAACGCGACCTGCAGGCCGCGGTTCAGCGAGTGGCGGCATCCCTCGGCCGTCCGGGAGGACGCGAGGGTTGCGGTGTTCATCCCGATGAAGCCGCAGAGGCCCGAGAAGAAGCCGCCCGTCAGGAAGGCCACGGGGACGAACGGGTTCTGGATCCCCATGAACGCCAGGACGGTCAGGAGGACGGCCAGGACGGCGAAGACGATCCCGACGACCCGGTACTGCCGGCGCAGGTACGCGAACGCGCCCTCCCGGACGTAGTGGGCGATCTCCTGCATCCGGTCGTTACCGGCCGGCGCCGCGCGCATCATCCTGAACAGCACCCAGGCCATGGCCAGCGCCACGACCGAGGAGATCGGCGCGATCCACCAGACCGCGTCGATGTTCGACGATGTGCCGGTCTCGGCCGCGGCCGGCGCAGAGGCCAGCAGGGCGGCGAGGGCGGCGAGGCCGGGGAAAGTGACCTGCCTGGACAGCTGACTCATTGCGTGGCTCCCTTGCAGTGGTTTCGTATTTTCCGGGGAAGGCACCGCGAAATCTGAAACGCGTGATTCTCCGCCGGGCCAGGGCTTATTTCAAAGGGTTTTCACCGGCGCCACCCCGCCGGGGGGCACGGGGTTAGCGTCCTGGGTGATGAAGGACCCCGCCAGGCCCGCCCGCCCCCTCACGAAAGGCGAAGAGATCGCGAACAGCGCCACGCACGGGGCGGGCCTCGTCCTGAGCCTCGTCGCGTTCCCGGTTCTCGTCGCCGCCGCCGCGAGGCGCTTCGGGACTCCCGAGGTCGTCGGGGCGGCGGTCTTCGCCGCGTCGCTCGTCTGTCTCTACCTCGTCTCGACCCTGTACCACGCGCTGCGGCCGTCGCGGGCCAAGCAGGTCCTGCAGAAGCTCGACCACACCGCGATCTACGTCCTCATCGCCGGCTCGTACACCCCCTTCACCCTGGGCGCCCTCAGGGGGCCGTGGGGCTGGACGCTCCTCTCGCTCGTCTGGGCGATCGCGGGGACGGGGATCGCCCTCGAGTTCCTCTTCGGCAAGCGCGTCCACAAGCTCGCGGTCGGCCTGTACGTCGCCATGGGCTGGCTCGTCGTCGTGGCCGCGAAGCCGCTCCTGGCGGCGGTCCCCTGGCCGGGCCTCGCCTGGCTCGCGGCGGGCGGCCTCCTCTACACGGGCGGGATCGCCTTTTACGCGGCGAAGAGGGTCCGTTACGCACACACGGTCTGGCACCTCTTCGTCCTCGGGGGAAGCGCCTGCCACTTCGTCGCGATCCTCGGCTGGTCCGGCCGGGCCTGATCTTTTCCCGAGGAGGCTGCCATGGCCGCGAATCCCGTCCGGAAGCCCCCGGCCCGCGCCACCGCGGAAGAGTCGGCCGAGGTTTTCGCAGCTCTCCGGAAGATCCTTTCCGCCCACGAGAAAGGGCTGAAAGTGACGGCCGACGGGCCGAAGGGGTACTCCCTGGGCACCCCTTACTCGGAGAGGTGGAAGAGGGAGCTGTTCTTCGGCGCCGTCCAGGTGATGAAGAACTACGTCTCCTTCCACCTCTTTCCGCTCTACATGTTCCCGGACCTCCTCGACGGGCTCTCCGCTGGCCTGAAGGCGCGAATGCAGGGGAAGTCCTGCTTCAACTTCCGCGCGCCCGACGACGCCCTCTTCCGCGAGCTCGCCGCGCTCACGAAGGCCGGCCTCGCGCGGATGAAGGCCGAGAAGCTCTTCTGATGGAAACGGGCCGGTCCCGTTCTATCCTCCGGCCATGAAGTCGAAAGCGATCGTCGGGATCGTCCTCGTCGCCCTCGGCGTCGTGGCCCTCGCCTACCGGACTTTCAGCTACACGAAGAAGACGCACAGCGCGAGGATCGCGGGGCTCGAGCTCGCCCTGAAGGAGAAGGAGACCGTCGAGGTCCCCGTCTGGGCGGGAGCCGGGGCCGTCGCTCTCGGGGTCGTCCTGCTCCTGGCGGGACGAAAGAGCTAGGAGGTCGTCGTGCAAGGATTTCCGGTCACCGTCGTCATCGTCTACGAGACGCAGCCGGGAAAGGGTGAGGCGGGACTCGTCGCCCTGTCCGCCCTCGTGAAGACGGTCGTGGCCGAGGAGCCCGCGTGCCTCGGGATCACCGTCTCCCGCGACGTTTCCGACCCGACGCGGATCCTCCTCACCGAGGAGTGGGCCGACCAGGCGTCGTACGTCGGGCCCCACATGCAGACGCCCCACATCCAGGCGTTCATCCGGAGGGCCCCGGAGATCTTCGCCGGGCCTCCCGACATCTCCTTCTGGGAAAGGCGCGCGGACGAGCGCCGAGGCTGAAACGGAGGCCCCGGGACGGCGGCGTCTCGTGCAGAATCGGGGCATGAGCGAAGCCGCCGTCGAGCTGTGGGGGTTCCTCTCCGAGGACGTCGAGAGAGTCCGAGAGGAGGTCGAGCGGCTCCTCGGGGTCTCCTTCCGCCTGCACGAGAGCGCGTCGATCGGCCCTTACTACTTCGCCGAGCTCGACGCGCCCGAGGCCGAGCTGATCCTCCGCCCGAACGTCGACGCCGGGTTCGACGAGGACGTGGACGACCCCGACGACGCCTTCGCCGAGCCCGACTTCCCCGATTTCGGCGTCCTCCTCTACGTCGAGCGGAAG
>CALMDF010000495.1 GCA_937864895.1 uncultured Holophagales bacterium
GCGCCGGGACGGTCCAGCCGGGCGGCTCGTCGTACTTGAGGGCGTCCTCGAGCCTCACGGCCTCGCGGAGCTTCGCGATCGCCTTCTCGTGATCTCCCTTCCGGTAGGCGATCTCGCCGTCGAGGAAGGGGAGGGTGCCCGCGAGGACGTCGGCCGCCGCGTTCGAGCCCCAGTAGAACTCCTTCGGCACCTTCGGGAGCGCGGCGGCGAGGGCGGCGCGCTCCTTCTCCGCCTCGGCGACCTGCCCGAGGGCGGCGTGGGCGACGCCGCGGAGGAAATGCCTGTGCGCGGCGGACACGGGGAGCCCCTCCGGGGGCGCCTTCGCCTCCAGGATCTCCTTCCAGAGACCGAACCGCTTCTGCGCCTCTCCCACGACGGTGAGGAAGGCGTCCGCGAAGGCCGCGTTCTCCTTCACGAACCCGGGATCGAGACCCGCGACGACGCCCTTCGCCGTCGCGAGGGCCACGTCGCGCCGCCCCTCCATCATCGCGGTGTAGGCGAGGAAGTGGGCGTTGTGGGCCATGTAGATCCGGTAGAAGCCGATCTCGGAGCTCCGCGACTGGTACTTCCGGTCCGCGGCGATAGCGCGCTCGTTCGCCTCGGCCGCCGCCCGCCAGCGGCCCGTCCTCACGTCGATGTGCGAGGGCATGTGGACGAGGTGGCTCGAGTCGGGGACGAGGGCCCGGAGCCGGTCGGCGGACGCCGCGGCCTGTTCCGGCCGCGGCGAGGCCTCCAGCGCGTGGATCGTCAGGTGGAGCGCGCCCGGGTGGTCCGGGGCGAGCTTCCTCGCCGTCTCGAGCGCGGCGAGGACCTCTGCGGTTCCGGGCTGCGGCTTGCCGTCCTTCGTCCACTGGTCCCAGGGCCGGGTGTCCATGAGCGCCTCGGCGGCGAGGGTCGCGACGTCCGCGTCCGCCGGGAAGCGTTCGCGGACCTTCAGCATCGCCCTTGCGAAGGCGGCGTCGAGAGGGGCCCGGTCGGTCGGCGGGGGCCAGGCGTAACGGGCACCGAGGGCCTCGATGAGCGCCTTCTCGACCTCGCTCGCCCCCGCGGCGAGGGAGCGGGCTTTCTGGAGCGCTTCCCAGGCCTTCTTCGACTGCCCCTCGCTCATCGCCGGGTTGTTGATGTGAGGACCGTTGACGAGGGCGATTCCCCAGTGGGCCATGGCGAGGGCCGGATCCAGGCGGGCGGCCTCGGCGAAGGCCCGCTCGGCTTCTTCGTGGTTGAAGGCGAACGACCAGACGAGGCCCTGGTCGAAGGCGCCCTGGGCCTCTGTCGACCGGGTGGAGACCGGGCGCGAGTAGGAGCCCAGGTCGAACGGGCGCCAGGTCGAGGTCTCGACGTCTTCCGGGATCGAGGCCGCGGAGGAGGGGGAGGGAGCGGCGACGGAGATCGACAGGACCGGAAACAGCACGACCAGTGTCGTCGCGAGGGACGGGCGAGGGAGCTTCATGGGGACCTCCCAACGAGATAATTTCTCAGAATCTGGGTCGCGCCTTTTCTCCCGTCAACCCTTCACGGGCGGTTCGGGTGAAAAACGAGCCCCGCTCAGGCGGTCGCCAGGGAGAGAGTCCTCGCGACGGCGCCCCGCGCCGCTTCGGCAATGGCGTCGGCCTGCGGCACGAACGCCTGCTCGAGGACCCAGCTCGAGGCTGCCGGGGCGTCGGGGCCGGCCAGGCGGACGATCGGGGTCCTGAGGGAGGCGAACGCCTCTTCGGCCACCGTCGCCGCGATCTCGGCCCCGACCCCGCAGGTCCGGCTCGCCTCGTGGACGACGACGAGGCGGCCCGTCTTCCTGACGGAGGCGAGGACGGCCTCCTCGTCCCACGGCTTGAGCGAGCGGAGGTCGACGACCTCGGCGGAGATGCCCTCGGCGGCGAGCGTCTCCGCGGCCGCGACGCAGCCGTGGACCGTCTTGGCGTAGGAGACGAGGGTGACGTCGGACCCGGGCCGCCGGATCGCGGCCTTGCCGAGCGGAACGAGGTGATCGCCGTCGGGGACCTCGCCCGGGGTGTGGAGGAGCGCGACGTCGAGGAAGAAGAGGACCGGGTTGTCGTCGCGGATGGACGACTTCATGAGGCCCTTGAAGTCCGCCGCCGTCGAGGGCATGACGACCTTGAGACCGGGGCTGTGGACGAACCAGGCCTCGACGTTGTGGTTGTGCTGCGCTCCGACGCCCCAGCCGGCGCCCGTCATGGCCATCGCGACCATCGGGAAGGAGAACTGCCCGCCGGAGAGGAAGCGGAGCTTGCCGGCGCTGTTGACGATCTCCTCCATCGAGAACGTCAGGAAGGGGGCGAAGAGGAGGTCGACGACGGGGCGGAGGCCCGTGGCGGCCGCGCCGGCCGCGGTTCCCGCGATGATCCCCTCGGCGAGCGGCGTGTTCCTCACGCGCGCGGCGCCGAACTCCGCGACGAGGTCGTGGCGCTTGGTGGCGATCCCCTCTCCGAAGGCGAGGACGGTCGCGTCGCGGCGCATCTCCTCGGCGAGGGCTTCTCCGATGGCGTCGTAGGGGGTGATCGTTCTCATGGCGTTCGTCCTTCTCAGGCGTAGACGTTGGTGGTGAGCTGGTCGAGGGAGGGCCAGGGGGAGCCGGCGGCGAAGGAGAAGGCGGCGTCCAGGCGCTCGGCGACGCGGCGGTCCATCGCGGCGGCCTCCCCGGTCGTGAGTGCACCGCTCGAGAGGAGGCGCGACCTGAGCGTGGCGATGGGGTCGCGCGCGCGCCAGGTGGCGAGCTCGTCCTTGTCGACGTAGCCCTGGTCGTCGGGTTCGAAGTGGCCGCGGAGGCGGTAGGTCTTCGTCTCGAGGAGGAACGGCGTCTTCGTTTCCCGGATCCTCTCGACGGCCTCGGCCGCGGCGGCGAAGACGGCCTCGGCGTCGTTCCCGTCGACGGTCCGGCCCTCGATGCCGTAGCCGGCGGCGCGGGAGGCGATGTTCTCGGTCAGCATCGTCTCGCGGCGGTGGACGAAGGCCTGCCACTCGTTGTTCTCGCAGACGAAGAGGACCGGGAGCTTCCAGACGGCGGCGAGGTTCAGCGCCTCGTGGAAGATCCCCTCGCAGGCGGCGCCGTCGCCGAAGAAGCAGGCGACGACCGCGTCGCTCCCCTTCATCGAGAGGGAGAGGGCGACCCCCGGCGCCAGGGAGAGCTCGCCCCCGACGATCGTCGACGTGAGGATGACGCCCAGCTCCTTCGCGGAGACGTGGAGCGTGCCGCTCTTGCCGCCGCAGTAGCCGGTCGAGCGGCCCATGATCTCGGCCATGAGGCGCCCCGGGTCGGCGCCGCGGGCGAGAAGGTGCCCGGCGCTCCGGTGGTTCGTCAGGATGAGGTCGTCCTCCCGGAGGGCGGCGACGACGCCGACGGCGGACGCCTCCTGCCCCACGCAGGTGCAGGTGCCGGGGGAGCGCCCCTCGGCGAACGAGGCGGCGCTCCTCTCCTCGAAGGCGCGGATGAGCATCATCTGCTCGAGAAATGCGGCGGGGCCTGGGACGGCGGGGCTCGTCGACATCGTTCACCTCTCGTGCGGCGCGCTGCGCCAGTCGTGGCGGGGTGCTCCCGGCGGCCCCGCGGCCGTAAAGATGCGAGGGGTCCCGCCGGGGCGCCACCTAAGAATCGACTAACCGATCCTAAGAAGTTCCTAGTCCGTCAGCGGCCGGAAGGGCCGGACGGCACCGGCTGGCATACTCCTTCCGTGCGGAGATTCGGGGGTGTCCTCGTCCTCGCGCTGGCGGCCGCGGCCCCGGCCTGCCGGGAGCGGGTCCTCCCGCTTCGGGTCGCCATCCACAGCGCCCCGCAGAGCTGGGACCCGCACCTGCAGAACGAGGTCCTGACGTCGGCGGTCCTCGCGAACGTCTACGACGGGCTGACCGAGTTCGACCGGGAGTCCCGCGTGGGGCCGGCGCTCGCCTCGGAATGGCGCAACCCCGACGACCGGAGCTGGGTCTTCCGGCTGAGGCCGGGAGTGAAGTTCCACGACGGGAGCCCGCTGACCGCGGAGGATGTCGTCTTCAGCCTGGACCGGGCCCGGAACCACCCCGGAACGGGGCTCGCGAGCTACCTCGTCGAGGTCGAGACGGTGAAGGCCGTGGACTCTTCGACGGTCGAGATCCGCACGCGGCTACCCTTCGCGGCCCTCCTCGCCAAGCTCACCCAGATCGCCGTCGTCCCCCGCGGCTCGCCGGAGAGAATCACGCGGCCGGTCGGGACGGGTTCCTATCGCCTGGCAGGCGCCGGCAAGGATTCCATCGAGCTTCTCCCCGTCGCGGACGGCTGGCGGAAGGAGGAGGAGCTCCCGCACCTGACGTTCGTCGTCGATGGGCGCCCGAGGCGGCGGGTCGAGCTCCTCACCGCCGGCGAGGTCGAGATCGCGGCCGGCCTCGCGGAGGACGCCGTCGAACGGCTGCAGGGCGCCCCCTGCTGCCGGGTGGAGGCCGTTCCGGGCTCGACGGTCGAGTACCTGCTGCTCTCGGCGATCGTGCCCCAGTTCCGGGACCGACGCGTGAGGCAGGCGATCGACCTCGCGATCGACAGGCCCGCCTGGATCGCGAATGCTCACCGCGGGCTCGGCCAGCCCGCAGGCCAGCTCGTCGTCCCGGGAGTCTTCGGCTTCGCCCCCGACCTCAGGGCGACCCAGCGCGACGTCCCGCGCGCCCGCAGGCTCCTCGCCGAAGCGGGCTACCCGGACGGCTTCGACGTCGTCCTCGAATACCGGCCGGGACGACGCGGGCACGTCATCGCGGCGCAGCTCGCCGAGGCCGGAATCCGCGTGGAGCCCCGCGAGACCCCCTGGAACGAGCTCCACCCCCGGGTGAGGCGGGGCGAGGTGGGGTTCTACCTCGGGGGCGTCGTCTCCGCGACGGCCGAGGCGAGCGACGTGCTCGACGGGTTCGTCCACACGAGGGACGAGGCGCGGGGCTACGGCATGACGAACCACTCCCGCTACTCGAACCCGAAGGCCGACGCGCTCATCGAGTCCGCGGCGTCGTCGCTCGGGATGACCCGCCGCCGGGAGCTCCTCCAGGAGGCGATGCGCGTCGTCATGTCGGACCTCCACTTCCTCCCCGTTGCGGGACTCTACGAGGTCTACGGGGTGCGAAACGGGCTGAGCTTCTCGCCGCGCCTCGACACGAAGCTCCTCGGGCGGGAGATCGGGCGCGACTAGTTTGAGGAAGCCCTTCGTATCCCTCTCCCTCGTCCTTGCAGCTGCTTTCGCGGCTGCTCTCGCCGCCTGCTCGAAGCCGGTCCCTCCCCTGAAGATCGCGATCCACAGCGCCCCGCTCGGCGTGGATCCGCACCTCCACAACGAGTCCCTGACGTCGGCAGTGCTCGCGAACGTCTACGACGGGCTGACCGAGCTCGACCACGACTTCGGGGTCCGGGCGGCGCTCGCCGCCGGCTGGAGCAACCCCGACGAGAAGACCTGGGTCTTCCGGATCCGGCCGGCCGTCGCCTTCCACGACGGCCGGCCCCTGACGGCGGGCGACGTCGTCTTCAGCCTCGAGAGGGCGCGGCATCACCCGGAATCCGGCCTTGCGAGCTACCTCGTCGAGGTGGAGTCCGTCCGCGAGATCGACCCGCTCACCGTCGAAGTGCGGACGCGGCGCCCGTTCGCCCCGCTCCTCGCCAAGCTCACGCCCGTGTACATCGTGCCGCGGGGGGCGCCTTCGAGAATCGAGGACCCCGTCGGAACGGGTCCTTACCGGCTGGTGCAGAGCGGCGGAGAGTTCGTCCGGATGGTCCCCGCCGAGCGCGACTGGCGCGGCGGCCACGCTGGGGCGCCGCTGACGTTCGTGGTCGAGCCGCGGCCGGACGAGAGGCTCAGGCTGCTTCTCTCGGGCGAGGTGGACGTCGCGGCCGACCTCGACGAGATCGCCGTGAAGGTCCTCGAAAAGGTCGAATGCTGCAGCGGCCTGGTCCGCCCGGGCTCCGCCGTGGAGTACCTTCACCTCGGCGCGAGCGACCCGAGGTTCAACGACCGGCGCGTGCGCGAGGCCGTGAACCTGGCCGTCGACCGCGACCGTTACGTCGCCGAGGCCCACGGCGGGCTGGGGCAGGCCGTCGGGCAGATGGCCGTCCCCGGAGTCTTCGGCTACGCGCCGGACGTGCGGACGCCCCGGCGCGACCCCGTCCGGGCGCGGGCGCTGCTCGCCGAGGCCGGCTACCCGGGCGGCCTGGACGTCGTCCTCGAGCATCGGCCCGGGCGGCGGGCCGACGTCCTCGCGCGGCAGCTCGCCGAGGCGGGCATCCGCGCCGAGCTCCGCGAGTCGGCCTGGCCCGACCTCTACCGCCGCCTGCGGCGCGGCGAGGTCGGCTTCTATTTCGGCGGTGTCGTCTCGCCGACGGCCGAGGCGAGCGACGTCCTCGACGGCTACGTCCACACGCGGGACGAGGCGCGCGGGTACGGCGCCTCGAATCACTCCCGCTATTCCAGCGCGAGGGCCGACGAGCTCATCGAGGCCGCCTCCTCGTCGCTCGACCTCGTGAAGCGGCGGGAGCTGCTCCAGGAGGCGATGCGCGTCGTCATGGGGGACCTGCGTTTCGTTCCCCTCGCCGGCCTCTACCAGGTGAACGGCGTGCGGCGCGGGGTCGAGTTCCAGCCCCGGGTCGACCTCAGGCTCCTGGGCCGCGAGATCGTGCGCCGGTAGCGCTGCGCGGGGCCGTCGGGAGGTACGATCGACCGATGGCCGTTCCTGCGTCCGCCCCGTCGCTCTCCGGCCCGGCGACGCCGTCCGTGCCCCTCCGCCCGCCCGACGTCGAGGCTCGGCACGTTGCCCACGTCCTTTTCGAGCGGATGGCCGCTCGCGGCGACGAGACGGCCCTTCGCCATCTCGCCGCCGGCGCCTGGAAGGACATTTCCTGGAGGGCGCTGTCGGCGCGCGTCCGCTCGCTCTCCTCGGGCCTCGTCGACGCGGGGGTCGGCGAGGGGGATCGCGTGGCGATCCTCGCGCCGAACCAGCCGGACTGGACGGTCGCCGACCTCGCCATTCTCCGCGTCTGCGGCATCTCTGTGCCGATCCACGCGACGAGCAGCGAGGCGCAGGTCGCGTTCATCCTCAGGGACTCGGGCGCCCGGGTGGTCTTCGCCGGGGCCGGCGAGCCGTGCGAGAAGGTGGCCGCGGTCCTCCCGGAGTGCCCCGGGATCGAGCTCGTCGTCGTCCTCGGCGAGGGGCCGTTGCCCGCCGACGCCCGTTTCGTGAGGATCGACGCGCTCGTCGAGAGGGGCCGCCTGGCGAACCGGGAGGCCGAGGTGGCCGGGCGGCTCTCCCGGGCGACGCCCGACGACCTCCTCACCCTTCTCTACACGTCCGGGACGACCGGCGAGCCGAAGGGCGTGATGCTCCCGCACTCCGCCTTCACGGTCACCTGCACGTACCACGACCTCAGGCTCCCGCCGATCGGCGCCGACGACGTGTCGCTCTGCTTCCTGCCCCTGAGCCACGTCTTCGAGAGGGCCTGGACGTTCTACGTCCTCTACCGCGGCGCCGTGAACGCCTACTGCGAGGACCCGAAGAAAGTGGGAGAGCTCCTTCCCCAGGTGCGCCCGACGCTCATGTGCGCCGTGCCCCGGTTCTACGAGAAGGCGTACGCGAAGGTGCAGGAGATGGTCGCGTCCTCGCCGGCCCCGAAGCGCGGCCTCTTCCGCTGGGCGGTGAGGACGGGCGGCGCCGTGAGCCGGAGGCGGAGGATCGGGCTCCCCGTGCCGCCTCTTCTCGGGCTGGGCCACGCCGTGGCCGACCGGCTCGTCCTCTCGAAGGTGCGCGCGCGCTTCGGCGGACGCGCACGCCTCTTCCCCTGCGCGGGCGCGCCGCTGTCTCCCGTCATCGAGGAGTTCTTCCACTCGGTCGGAGTCTTCATCTGCCAGGGGTACGGCCTCACGGAGACGACGGCGACCGTCACCTGTCACGACCCGTCCCGCTTCCACGTCGGGACGGTCGGCACGCCGCTCCCGGGGATCGAGGTCCGCGTTTCCGAGGAGGGAGAGGTCCTCGTGAGGGCGAGGACGGTCATGAAGGGCTACTGGAACCGGCCCCTGGACACGGCCGCCGCTTTCCGCGACGGCTGGTTCCGGACGGGAGACGCGGGGGAGCTCTGCGAGGACGGGACCCTGAAGATCACCGACCGGATCAAGGACCTCATCAAGACGGCCGGCGGCAAGTACGTGGCGCCCCAGCAGCTCGAGACGACGATCGGGGCCGACCCGCTCGTCGAGCAGGTGGCGGTCATCGGCGAAGGGCGAAGCTACGTGACGGCCCTCGTCGTCCCGGCGTTCGAGGCGCTCGAGAAGTGGGCCCGGGCCGCGGGGATCGCGTTCGCGGGGCGGGACGAGCTCGTCCGGAACGAACGCGTCCTCGACCTGATCAAGCGGACGATCGAGGAGCGGACGAAGGACCACGACGCGCTCCGGAAGGCCATGAAGGAGCTCGACGCGGAGCTCGGTGCGTCCTCCGACACGAGGCGCCGGCGCGAAAGCGTGACCCGGCTGCTGAAGCTGCTGCCGGCGGGATTCTTCTCCGATCCCGGCACCCAGCTCGAGGTGAGCCTGAAGCGCATCAGCCACCTCCTCGCCATCAACGACCAGAACCAGGAGGACACGGCCCTGCTGGTCCAGCCGATGGTGTACGGCAACTACGGCCGCGACTCCTCCGCCGGCCAGTTCTACACCCGCAACGTGGTGACGGGTGAAGGCCACATCCAGGGGGAGTTCTTCCAGAACAAGTTCAACAACATCGGCGGTGCCGGCTCCGACATCACGAAGATCGGCAAGCCCTACGCGGCCCAGCTCGAGCAGATCGGCCGCACGATCGAGCAGTACTACAAGGAGATCCGCTCGATCCGGTTCACGGCCGAGAACAAGCGCCTGTGGCTGATCGACCAGCGGCCCGTGATGTCCAAGTCCACCATGGCGGACATCAAGCTGCTGCTGGACCTGCACGCGCGGAGGCTGGTGGACTCGGCGTGGGTCGTGCAGCAGGTGGAGCCCGCCCAGCTGGAGGGCTACGTGCAGTACCCGGGGTCGGACTGCAGGAACGGCGCG
>CALMDF010000496.1 GCA_937864895.1 uncultured Holophagales bacterium
TCCCCGTGGCGAGGCGGAAGGCGACGTCCGGGTTCCCGTGCGACGCCTGGAACGCCTTCACCTCGGCCACGACCCTCTCGATCGTCCTCGCCTTGTGGTCCGCCGTGAAGACCATCACGGGCATGACGCTGCAGTCGGAGTTGAGGAGCCCGCTCGTCGTCGGGACGTAGGTGACGGACTGCTGGAGCGCGGACTGGTTCCGCGGGAGGACCCTCCACTTCGGGCTCCCCTCGTTCCAGGCCCCGTTCAGCGTCTTCGCGACGCCGGCGAGGTCGATCGTCGACTGGACGCCCGGGACGTTCGCCATGTGCCAGGAGAACTCGTCGACCGTCGTCATGACGGAGTGGTCGACGCACCCCTCGGGCTTCGTCTCGACGATGACGTTCAGGATGTCGACGCCGATCGAGAACTTCGAGGTGATGACGGCGCTGTCGACGTTGTAGCGCGACTCGGCGCGCAGCTCGGGGACGCCCCGGTGGAGGTCGCCGATCTTCACGTCGCGCCCCTTCCAGAGGCCGAGGCCGAAGAGGGCGGCCGCCACGAGGACGATGACGGCGGCGGGCTTCGGAGCGGAGGCCAGGGAGAGGGTCCGCCAGAAGCCGGCCATGTGCTTCGCCCGCCTGTGGAGGCGCTCGTTGTAGTCGGCGGGGTAGTGGAGGTAGGAGAGCACGACGGGGATGAGGAACAGGTTCGTCAGGATGATGACGGCCACGCCGAGACTGGCGGTGATCGCGATCTCCTGGATGACCCGGATCTTGATGAGGAGGATCGTCAGGAAGCCGATCGTGTCCGAGGCGAGGGCGATGAACCCCGGCACGAGCAGGCGCCGGAAGCTGTTCCTCGCGGCGGTGATCCCGTCCGCCCCGTCGAAGATCTCGGCGCCGTTGGCGCTGACCATCTGCACGGCGTGGCTGACGCCGATGGCGAAGATGAGGAAGGGGACGAGGATCGAGAGCGGGTCGATGCCGAACCCGAGGAGCGTCAGGAGCCCGAGCTGCCAGACGACGGCGATCGTGGAGCAGCCGAGGGCCACGAACGAAAGCCGGTGCGACCGGGAATACACGTAGACGAGGAAGCCCGCGAGTACGTACGCGATGAGGAAGAAGAGGATGACCCGGCGGGTCCCTTCGGAGATGGCGCCGACGACCTTCGCGAAGCCGATGATCCGGACGTCCACGGGCGAGCCCGGGACGTATTCGGCGTCGAACTGGCGGCGGACCTTCTCCTCGAGGGCTTTCGAGACCGCGATGAAGTCGAGCTTCTTCCCGGTGTTCGGGTCGATCTCGAGGAGCTCGGCGCTGATGATCGTCCCGGAGAAGTCGTTCGCCACGAGCCGGCCGACGATGCCGGCCTTCAGGACGTTGCGGCGCACCTGGGCGAGGCCCTCGGCGGTCGGCTCGAAGTCGTCCGGGATGACGTTTCCGGCGGCGATCCCGTCCTCGACGACCTCGGTGTACCTCACGTTCGGCGTGAAGAGCGATTGGACGCGGCTCCGGTCGACGCCGGGAAGGAAGAAGACCTCGTCGGTGGCCTTCTTCAGGGCGTCGAAGAACTCGGGGGTGAAGATGTCCCCCTCGCGCGCCATCATCGCGACGAGGACCCGGTTGGCCCCCCCGAACTCCTGCTGGTGCTTCAGGAAGGTCTCCATGTAGGGGTGGGCGTGCGGGAGGTTCTTCTGGAACCCCGCGTCGACCCTGAGGTGCGACGCCGACCAGGCCATGAACACCGTGGCCGCGGCGAAGAGGCCGATCACCACGGGCCTGTGGCGGAAGACCAGGTTCTCCAGGAAGCTCGTGATCCGATCCTTCGTCATCTCTCCCCCTCCCCCGTGACCGCCGGCCCCCTCGCGGGGCCGGCCCTGGAACGCCGGATTCAGAACGCCGGGTCGACGGGCCTGACGCCGCCCTCGCCGAGCAGGACGATGCCGCCCGGGTTCCCCGGCAGGATCGCCAGGGAGGCCTTGCGGTCGTCCAGCTCGCGGAGACGGAAGGTGCGCCCGCCGTCCTCGCTCAGGAGCAGGACGCCGGCCATCCCCCCGAGGACGACCTTTCCGCCGCCGAGCTCCCGGCCGGCCGTGAGAGTCGCCTCGGTGCCGGAGGCGACGCTCGTCCAGGACTTTCCCTTGTCGTCGCTGCGAAAGAGGTGCCCCCGGAGCCCGAAGGCGAGGAGGCCGCCGTCCGCGAGCGGCAACAGGCCAAAGAACGAGCCCTCGTAGGGCGACTCGAGCGCCTGCCAGCTCTCGCCGCCGTCGTCCGAGCGGTAGAGCGACCCCGCCTCTCCGGCGAGGTAGAGCGACCCGGCCGCTTCGACGATCGCGTTGAGATGGGTGTCGTCTCCCTCGGCGACCGTCCGGCTCTCCCACGTCTCGCCGCCGTCGGCGGTCGCGAGGAAGAGACCGTAGGCGCCCACCGCGAACCCCGCCTTCTCGTCCCGGAACCAGACGTCGAGGAGCGGCTTCTCGGCCTCCGGCGCGTGGCGCACGCGCTGCCAGGTCTTCCCCCCGTCCCGCGTCCGGAGGATCGTCTCGTCGTGCCCCACGGCCCACCCGAGGCGGGCGTCGTGCAGCCAGACGCCCGTCAGCAGGGCCTGGGTCGGCGCCTCGGACTGGGTCCAGGTGCTCCCCCCGTCGGGGGAGAGGAGGATGTGCCCGCGCTCCCCGACCGCGACGGCGAGGCCGGAGCGGTCGGCGGCGTCGAGTAGAAGCGAACGGCTCGCGAGCCGCGACGGCATCGACCGCTCCGCGGCGGCGGGCGGCGCCGCCGGCGCGGGCAGGGTCAGGGTCAGGAAGGCGAGCAGGGCCGCGCCCTGCGCGAAGCGGGTCTTCTCACGCACGGCGCGGCCCCCTTTCCGTCAGCGCACGCCTTCGCGGCGGAGCGCGTCGGGCATGAAGTCGCCCTCGGTGCGCTTGATGTTGAAGTTGTGGGGCGGGTTCTCGCTGTTGATGCCCATGACGAGGTAGCGGCCGGCCTGCAGGTCCGTGTGGGACTCGGCGGAGGTCCAGACCGTGGGCAGGTCGTAGTAGGTGATCGCGTGCCCCTCGGAGACGCGCCAGAGCTGGTCGCGGTTGTCGTACTGGTCGATGACGAGGATCTGCCAGCTGTCCTCGTCGATGTAGAAGGTGCGCCGCTTGTAGATGTTGCGCTCGCCCTTCTTGAGCGTCGCGTCGACGACCCAGACCC
>CALMDF010000497.1 GCA_937864895.1 uncultured Holophagales bacterium
CCTCCCAGAGGACGAGCGACGAGGGGTCGGCGACGGCGTAGCCGAACTCGAACCCCAGGACCCCCGCCTCCGAGAGGAACGAGTCGATGACCTCGAACCGGGCCTGCGGCTCGGCGATCGCGTTCAGCGGGATGAACTCGGTGCCCGTCTTCGGGTCGGCCAGGACCGAGTGGCGGTGGCTGAACGTGCCGCGGCCCGAGTCCTGCCCGGAAAGGCGCACGGGAGTCCCCTCGAGGAGGAGCATCCCGAAGGCGAGCATCTCGCCTCCCGCCCAGTCGATCTCCGGGCGGCCGTTCACGTAGTCGGCGCGCTTCTTGAGGAGCGGCCTCAGCTTGGGGTGGACCTCGAAGCCGGCGGGGAGGGTGGAGACGGCCTTGACGATCCTCCCGAGCCTCTCACGCACGTCTCCGCCGGGCTCGTGGCGCGGCGCCGCCGGCGCGACGAGCGAGTCGGAGAAGGCGCCGCGGGTGCGGCTCCCGGGCGGTGCGTCGTACGCCCTCTCGAGCTTCTGCTTCGACTCGACCCAGAGCTGCTCTACCTCTCCACCCGTCAGGACGCCGTCGCGAACGAGGGCGTCGCCGTAGAGACGCGCCACCGAGGAGTGGTTCCGGATCTTCTGGTAGAGGAGCGGCTGCGTGTAGCTGGGCTCGTCGCCCTCGTTGTGGCCGTACCGCCGGTAGCAGACCATGTCGATCACGACGTCGTGGCGGAAGGTCCTCCGGTACTCCATCGCGAGGTCGACGACGTGGAGGATCGCCTCCGGGTCGTCGCCGTTCACGTGGAAGATCGGGGCCTGGATCATCTTCGCCACGTCGGTGCAGTACGGCGAGGAGCGGGCGTCCTTCGGGTTCGTCGTGAAGCCGATCTGGTTGTTCACGATGACGTGGATCGTCCCGCCCGTCCGGTAACCGTCGAGCTGGCACATGTTCAGGGTCTCGGCGACGAGCCCCTGCCCCGCGAACGCGGCGTCCCCGTGGAGGAGGATCGGGAGTATCCGCTCCCGCGCGACGTCTCCCGCGCGCTCCTGCTTGGCGCGGACCATTCCCTCGACGACCGGGTCGACGGCCTCGAGGTGGCTCGGGTTCGGCGCGAGGCCGACCTTCACCCGGGTCCCGTCCGGGGCCTCGTGCGTCCCGACGGCGCCGAGGTGGTACTTCACGTCGCCCGAGCCCTGGATCGACTGCGGGTCGAGGGCGTCCTCGAACTCCGCGAAGATCTGCGACACGGGCTTGCCGACGACGCTCGTCAGGAGCGTCAGCCGCCCGCGGTGCGGCATCCCGACGACGGCCTCCTCGATGCCGAACTCCGCGGCCCGGTCGAGGAGCCGCGTCATGAGCGGGATGGCGCCCTCGCCCCCCTCGAGCGAGAAGCGCTTGTGGCCGACGTACTTGGCGTGGAGGAACTTCTCGAAGCTCTCCGCCTCGACGAGCTTGGCGAGGGCCCGTTTCTTCTCCTCGACCGAGAGCGTGGCCCGGTTCCGGCAGGACTCCATCCGGTCCATGAGCCACTTTTTCTGCTCGGGGTCCTGGATGTTCATGAACTCGGCGCCGACCTTGCCGCAGTAGGTCTGGCGGAGGACCTCGAGGATCTCCCGGAGCGTCGCGTGATCCCGGCCCGCGAGGCCGTTCGTGACGAACTTCCGGTCGAGGTCCCAGAGCGTGTAGCCGAACGTCGCGGGGTCGAGCTCGGCGTGGTAGGGCGGGGTGTCGACGCCGAGCGGGTCGAGGTCGGCAAGAAGGTGGCCGCGAACCCTGTAGAAGTTGATGAGCGGCAGGATCCGCGCCTGCTTCTCCACCGTCTCGAGGCGCGAGGATCCGCCGAGGAGCGGCGGGTTGCGGTCCGGCTCCCAGGCCACGGGACGGTGCGGGACCTTCAGGTCCCTGAAGATCCGCTCGTAGAAGCCGTCGACGCCGAGGAGGAGGTCCTGGAGGGTCGCGAGGAACGCCCCCGACTCGGCCCCCTGGACGATCCGGTGGTCGTACGTCGAGGTGACCGCCATGACGCGGGAAATCCCGAGGCTCGCGACGATCTCCTCGGGCATCGCCTGGTACTCGGGCGGGTAGCCCATCGCGCCCGTGGCGACGATGCACCCCTGCCCCGGCATGAGGCGCGGGGCCGACGACGTGGTCCCGAGCGTCCCGGGGTTCGTCAGGGAGATCGACGTCCCGAGAAAGGCCTCGGGCTCGATCGTCCCGCGGCGCGCCTTGCCGACGAGGTTGTCGAACGTGGCGACGAACTCGGCGAAGTCGAGCTCCTCGGCGATCTTGATGTTCGGGACGAGGAGGGTCCGGGACCCGTCCTTCTTCGTCACGTCGACCGCGACGCCGAGGTTCACGTGGGGCTTTCTCACGCGCTGCGGGCGCCCCTCGGACTCGACGAAGGCGTCGTTCATCCCGGGGTGCTTCCCGAGGGCCCTCACGATCGCCCAGGCGACGAGGTGCGTGAAGGAGATCTTCGACTGGCGCACCGCCTCGCGGTGGTGGTTCAGGATCCGCCGGTTCTCCTCCATCGCCTTCACCGGGATGACCCGCTGGGAGGTCGCGGTCGGGACGGCGAGGGAGGCGTCCATGTTGCGCGCGATCGTCGCGGAGCCGCCCACGAGGGGAACGAGCTTCTCCCCGGGCCTGAGCTGGGGCGCCGCCGGGCGGGGCGGGGGCGGCGCGGCGGGG
>CALMDF010000498.1 GCA_937864895.1 uncultured Holophagales bacterium
TTCGTCAGGTCCTGCGCGATCGTGAAGAGGACGGGCGCCTGGAACGACGCAGCCACCGTCTGGCCGATGTCGTACTGCCGGTCGACGACGACGCCGTCGATCGGAGAGAGGATCCGCGTGTAGGCGAGGTTCGTCTCGGCCTGCCTGAGGCTGGCCAGCGACTGCTCCACCGACGCGGCGGCCCCGTCCCGGTTCGCCTTGGCGGTGTCGTACTCGGACTGGGCCTGGAGCTGCGCCTCCAGGAGCTTCCTGGCGCGGGCGAGCACGAGCTCGGTATTCCTGAGCTCCACCTTCGCCCGCTCGAGGTCCGCCCTCCTCTGGTCGACGGTCGCCTGGAAAGGCGTCGGATCGAGCTCGGCGAGGAGCTGGCCCTTCCTGACCTCGGAGTTGAAGTCCGCGTGGAGCCTCGAGATGATGCCGGAGACCTGGCTGCCGACCTTGACCGTGGTGACGGCCGAGAGGGTGCCGGTGGCGGTCACGGTCGCGACGACCGGGCCCTTCGTCACCTTCTCCTTGCGGAATTTCGGGCCGCCCTTCTTCTCTTTCGACAGGAGGAGAACGCCCCCCGCAACGACGGCGACGACGATCACCGCCCCGATCAGTGCCTTTTTCATCGATTCAGCCTTTCCCTCCCCGACTGCCTCCGGAAGACGCTCCGAACGGGAACCTGACGACCAGCCCGAGACGGAACGCGTTGAAATTCCGTACCGATGACCCGGTACGGATTCGCCGCGCCGCGTATTCCACGGTGGCCTCGATCCCCTTCCGGCCGATCCAGACGGCGGCGGGCTGGTGGATTCGTTCGTTCGAGTCGGCGCTCGTGTAGCGCCACTCGCTGTAGGTGTAGCGGAAGAGGACGGTCGGAAGCTCCAGCTTCACGCCCCCTCTCCAGGCCTTCCCGTCCCTTTCCGCTGCGGGCCGGAAGTCTCCGGAGGCCGGCTCCCCCGCCGAGCGGAGAAGCCCCTGGAATTCCACGGCGAGCGGCCCGAACGTGGCCGTCAGGTCGGCCGCGCCGTCGGACCTCCGGAACTCGGGCCGTCCGTCCGTGGAAACGATCCGCGCCGTCCCTCCGGAGAGGCCGGGCCGGAGCGTGAAGAGCCCCTTGTTGAAGAGGAAGGACACCCGGGCCGACAGGCCGTCGTGGAGAGACGCGGCCGGGTCCGACTCGACTCCCTTGCCTTCTTCCTCCCAGGCGACCTGGTCGTTCTGCCCGGCCCACCGCGCGGCCCAGTCCAGAGTGTGCCATCCGAAAGGCCGGCTCCCGACGACCTGGACGCCCCAGTCGGGGTTCCGGTTGACGCCGTTCAACGAAAAGAGGTCCCCCCCGAACGTCCCGTCCTCGAGGCCGACGACGCTTCCGACCTTG
This sequence comes from uncultured Holophagales bacterium, assembly GCA_937864895.1. Taxonomy (GTDB): domain Bacteria; phylum Acidobacteriota; class Thermoanaerobaculia; order UBA5066; family UBA5066; genus UBA5066. Next base: position 1,367 of record CALMDF010000498.1, read on the forward strand.
CCGGCCCGGACCTCTCCGGCGGGCGTGTCCACGAATGCGTAGCCCTCCTCGAGCCAGAAGGACCCCGGAAAGTATTCGCGAAACCGACCCTCCGTCCCGCGCACCTCCATACGGGCGCCCCACCCCTTCTGCCGGAAGGACGCGGAGAGGAACGCGTACAGGAGCCCCGCTTCCCTGAGGTCACGGTCGCCCGTCGGCTCGAGCGCATGGATCGAGGCGCCGAGGACGAATCGCGGGGACTCGTCCGCCGGGGGCGCGCAGACTGCGGGCACGGCGAGGAGGAGAAGGCTCGGGGCGAGCGCGAGGAAGAGTCGGGGAACTCTCAAGCCTCCGGATGATACGGCCCGGTAACCGCGAGGTTGCCCCGCACCCGGCTCAGAGGGCGGGCTCGTCCGCACGGACGTCGAAGCGGGCCAGCCGCCCCTGGACCGCCCGGCGCACGCGCGTCCGGAAGGCGAGGACCTCCAGCTGGCGAAGGCGGATCGCCTCCCCCTTCCGGCGCCTCTGCTGCTGCCGGACGACGGCGAGGAGGAGCGCGCTCCTCACGTACTCGCGGCGTTCGTCCGCACGGCCGAACCGCGCCTCGCGCGTCCGCCTCCAGGGGTTCCCGAGGACGACGAGGTCCTCGCCCGGAAGGATCCCGAGCTTCGCCTCCTCCGAGAGCTCGCGCCCGACCCGGCGCCGCTCGAGGAAGAGAGGGGGCACCCACGCCAGGACGGCGACGAGGAGCGCGACCGCCGGCCCGGCGGAGGAGTAGCGCGGCGAAAGGGCATTCCCGAGCGCGAGGAGCCCCGCCCCCGCCAACGCCGGGAGGACGACGGCGCTCGCCCAGGCCATGCCCCTCCTCCACCCCGCCTCCGAGTTCGCGCGGCACCCCTCCGCCCCGTAGATCGACAGCGCAGCGCCGACGGCTCCCCCTCCGAGGAGAGCCCCCTCGAGGCCGGCGCCCCGGAAGGCGACCGCCGCCACCGCTGCGGCTCCCAGCGCGAGGGCCGAGGTGGCGAGCCCGGCCTCCGCGGTGAGCGGCGAGTGGACGCCCGCACCGAGAAGGGCGAGGAGGAAGGCGGCGGCGAGAATCGCGGCCCCCAGCGCACCGGGCGCCGGGAGCGCGATCGGGTCGACGCCGAGTGCCGCGGCCGCGCCCGCGACCCCCGCGACGGCCATCCCGCGCGCGCCGCGGGCGCGGCGTGCCGCGACGAGCGCGAGGCCGAAGAGCGCGAGGCGGACGAGCGCGAAGGCGCTCAGGCGTCCCCCCGGGAGAGGAACCAGAGCCGCGTCGCCTCGACGTCCCGCCGGATCTGCGCCGTCAGCTCGAGCATCGAGGGGAACACCTTCTCGTCCCTCAGCCTCTCGAAGAACGCGAGGCGGACCGGCTCGCCGTAGACGTCGGAGGAGAAGTCGAGGATGTACGACTCGACCGTGATCGCGTAGTCCTCGTAGACGGTCGGGCGGCGGCCGATGTTCGTGACGCAGGTGAAGGTGCGCTCGAACGAGCGAAGCAGGACCTTCGTCACGTAGACCCCGTCCCTCGGGCAGAGCTCGTTCTCCGACTTCAGGTTGATCGTCGGGAAGCCGATCTTCCGGCCCATCCGGTCCCCCTTGGCGATGACGCCCTCCATGGCGAACGGCCGCCCGAGGAGGCGCCGGGCCTCCGCGACGGCCCCCGTCTCCACGAGGGTCCTCACGCGCGTCGAGGAGACCGGCTCCCCCCCGTCCGCGACGACGTCGAGCGGCACGACCCGGATCCCGACCTCTTCGCCGAGCCGGGAGAGGAGCTCCACGTTCCCCCGCTTGCCGCAGCCGAACGCGAACGCCGAGCCGACGTGGACCTCGCGGACGCCGAGGCAGCGCCCGAGGAGGTCGCGGACGAACTCCTCCGCCGGAAGCGCGGCGAAGTCCCGCGTGAAGGGGACGACGACGAGGGCGTCGACGTCCAGGGCGGCGATCGCCTCCTCGCGCTGCTTCAGCGTCTGGATCAGCCTCGGCGCCCTCTGCGGGTGGAGGACGCGCATCGGGTGCGGGTCGAACGTCAGGACGACCGACGGCGCGCCGAGCTCCCGGGCCCTCCCGACGACGCGCCGGAGCATCTCCTGGT
>CALMDF010000499.1 GCA_937864895.1 uncultured Holophagales bacterium
TCCGGTGGTGTGGGAGGGGAGCGGCGGTCATCTACCGCCGCCCCCTATCCCGATCAGAGGCTTCGCGTCTTCGTCATCATCGAGAAGAGCCGAGCCCCCTTCGGGACGGAGGAGAAGGCGTGGAAGAGGAGGACGACCCCGTCCTCCGGCGCCCGGACCTCCACGACGGCGTCCCCGGGAGCCGGGGGGAGCCTGCGGCAGCGGGACGGATCGACGAGCCGGACCACGACGTCTCCGGCCCTCACCGCGGTCCCGGGCTCCACCGCGAGGTCGACGAGACCTCCAACCGGGGCCTGCAGCGACCGGTAGTGCCCGATGGAGCAGGCGGTGATCGGAGCGGGGGGAAGCTCGGGCTCGCCGTCCAGAACCCCGTAGTGGCGAAGGGCCGAGGCGATCCTGCGCGCGTCTTCCCTCCCGGCTTCGAGGGAGAAGGAGTTCATGGATCCGAGCTCGACCGTGAAACCGTCGACGAGGCGCGGGACGTCGGTCCTGCCGAGGCGCCCGAAGGCGTCGGAGAGGTCCTGCCACGGGACGAAGGACGCCTCGTCGAGGGCCCCGCCGAAGCGGGCCGGCACCTCGAGGACGAACGGGAAGCCGAAGGCCCTGGCGGCGGCCGTCGCCCCCTCGGGGGTGTAGAGGTAGCGCGGCGCGCGATCGCCCGTGTGGAGGTCGAGAACGAGGTCCGCCTCGACGGAGAGCTTTTGGATGGCGAGCGCGAACTCCAGCCGGGTGTCGGCTCCCCAGGTGAGGGTCTCCCGCTCGATCGCGTCGAGCGCCGCCTTGAGCGACTCCCGGAAGTCGTCGCGGATCTCTCCGACCGGGGACGACTGGTGAGCCGTCGCGAACGAGTCGACGTCGACGTAGCAGGCAGCCGATGCCGACCGCGACGGGCCGGTGAGGTAGAGGTAACCGCGGTTGAAGTTGTTCCCGGTCAGGAAGTCGTAGACGCCCGCGACGTAGTCGCCGACCTGCTGGTTGGCCGATACGGGATTGACCCTCGGCACCAGGACGACGGTCCCGCAAAGGGGCTCCCGCTCAAGGATCTCGAAGAGCGCGAGTATCGCGGCGTTCCCCTGGAGCTCGCCGCCGTGCACGTTCGCCTGGACATAGGCGAGGGGGCGGTCCTTCCGCCCTCGCGCCACGAAGACCGGTGAGGTCAGCTCGTGACCGGTCGCATTGGTCCGGACGGTGATGTCCCGCCGTTCCCATTTCGCCATGAAGCTCTCCTGCCGACGAGTCTAGCGAACGGCGGGAAAGATGGCCGGAACTGACGGCGGTCATATCGAGAAGACTTCTCGATTGACAGGGGGAAAGGGCGACCGTATCTTGGGAATGTCTTGAGATCATTTCTCAATATTCTCTTTCCGGGGCCCGTTCCCGCCCTCGTCCTGCTTCTCCCGCTCCTGGCGGGTCCCTCCCCGGCGGCAGAGGGGGGGTGCCCGCCACACCGGCCCGAGATCGTGCGGGCCCGGTGGCTCATGGGCACGGTTCTCGAGGTGCGCCTCCCCGGGGGGACACCGGGGGAAGACTCCCTCGTGGAGGCCGTGTTCCAAGAGGTCTCGAAGGTGGAAGCCGCGGCCTCGCTCTGGAGGCCCGGCACGGAACTCTCGGAGGTCCACGCGCGCACCGCCGCCGGCGAACCCGCCGTCCTCTCCGAGACGCTCGGGTCTCTCGTCCAGGAAGCTCTCGCGGCGGCGGATCTGACGGGGGGGGCTTACTCGCCCGCAGTAGGCGCCCTGGTTTCGAGCTACGACCTCCGGGGCCAGGGCCGGTGGCCCTCCGAGGCGGAAAAGCGCGGCGCGGCCGCTCTGGCGCGGCTGGAGGGGGTCCGCTACGACCCGGCGACCCGCACGCTCCGGCTCGAGCGCGGCGTGACCCTCGACCTCGACGGCATCGCCAAGGGATTCGCTCTCGACCGCGGCGCGGCGGCGCGCCGGGCCCGGGGCGTCGGCGACGCGCTTCTCAACTGCGGCGGCCAGATCCTCTCCGTCGGCCCCCCGGCGCGGTGCCCGGCGAAGGAGGCGATCGTCGCCGATTCCGCAGCTCCGGATGGCGGTTCCCTTCGCGTGCCTGTCCGGGACGCGTCCCTCTCGACCTCGGCCGACTCCGAACGCGTGCGGACGGTTGCCGGGAAAGAGGCGGGGCACCTCCTCGATCCGCGCACGGGGACCTTCGTCCGCCTTCCCGGATCCGTCTCGGTCCTCGCGCCGACGGGCGCGCTGGCCGACGCCCTTTCGACGGCCTGGGCCGTCGCGGGACCCGACGGGTACAGCCGGTCCCTGGACGATTCACCTCTCCGAAGGGCGGGGGCCGTCGCCTTCGTCCTGAAGAGCCGCGACGGGAGGGTCGAGACCCTGGCCGATCCCCCCTTCGAGCGGATCCACCCCCCGGTCCGCCTGGCGGCGGAGGCATTCTCCCGGCCCTGAAAAATCATTGGATGGAGTCCCAGATGAAACTGATTCGGAAAGCGCTCGTGGCGCTTCCCCTGTGCGCCCTGACTCTTCTCGCGGGCCCTGCCCGCGCCGAAGAACCGCAGAAGCCCGCCGCCCCGGCGTCCGACGAGAGCCCGTCGAACGAAGAGCTCGCGCGGCGGATCGAGGTCCTGGCCCGCGAGCTGGAAGCACGCAAGCTCGGCGACGTCTCCGACCCGGCGCCGCCAGCGGGGGCGACCGGGAAGTGGGGCCTCGGCCCCGCGGCCTCGAAGGTCTACGGGAAGTCGTCCGGCCTCTCGATCGGCGGGTACGGCGAATCGCTCTACCAGAACTTCGACGCGACGCGCGAGGACGGCGCCGCCTCGGGGAAGACGAACGAGTGGGACTACGTGCGCGCGGTCGTCTACCTCGGGTGGAAGTTCGACAAGACCTTCGTTCTCAACACGGAGTTCGAGTACGAGCACGCCTCCACGGGCAGGGGAGGCGAGGTCTCGGTCGAGTTGGCG
>CALMDF010000500.1 GCA_937864895.1 uncultured Holophagales bacterium
TTCCTGACGAGGAGGAGGAGCAGGACGACGAGGCCCAGGTAGGCGGCGAGGACGGCGGGCCCGACCGCTCCCGTGAAGACGAGCGGCACGGGACCGAGGGCCGCGAGCGTCCCGACGGCGAGGATCCGCTCGCGACGGAACGGGAGGAGCGCCGGGTCGGGCTTCGTCTTCGCCTTCGCCATCGTCAGACCGCCGCCCGAACCCGGTAGAGCGCGACCCCCGGGGGGGGGGCGAGCGGGAGGGGGCCCTCGGCGCCCGCCTCGGCGAGCGCCAGCGCCGTCAGGACGGTCGTCCGGTGGAGAGGTCCCATCGCGGGCGGGACGAAGAGCTCGCCGCAGAGGAGGCCGACCCGTTCCCCGCGCGAGAGGAACTTCAGGGCGAGCCACGCGGCCTCGCGGACCGCCTCCTCGAAGGCGGCTTCCCAGTCCGGTCCGCTCCCCGGCGGGCGGATCGTGTCGAGGTGGACGACGATCTCGCGCCCCATCTCCGAGGCGCGCTCCTTCACGATGGGCCGTCCCTGCCGCGCCGTCTGGGGCCAGTGGATGTCGCGCGGGTCGTCCCCGGGGACCGCCTCCCGCAGCTTCAGGATCTCCGCCCCGTGCCCCTTCCTGCGAGGGTCGATCCCGTCGTCGACGGCCTCCCGGGAGTCGGGAGGCGGGAAGACCGCGGTCTTCGGGCTCGGAAAGACGGTCCTCTCCTCGTCCACCTTGTGGAGCCGCCCCTTGCGAAAGAGGCCGATGGGGTAGCCGCTGAAGAGGAGGATCGACTCCACCTTCTGCCGGCCGCGCTTCGGGAAGACGAGGTCGACTCCCCGCTCCGCCTCTCCCGCCCCCGGGAGTCGCGGGAAGAGGAGCGGGGACGCCTTTCCCGACACCTTGACGAGGAGGGCCGTCTTGTCGCGGCCGGACCGGTTCGCGAGGCGGACCCGGAAGCGGGCCGGCTCCCCGGCGAAGACCTCCGCCGGGCCGTCGAGAGTGACGTCGATGCCGTCCACGTTCCTCCGTGAGACGACGCCCGAGACGACGAGCACCCCGAGGAGGAGCGAGAGGAGGACGTAGAGGCCGTTGTTCCCGGTGTTCGTCGCGCCGATGGCGACGACGAGAGTCGTGAGGACGAAGCCGAGGCCGAGGTTCGTGACGCGGACGAGGATCGCCTCGTCCCACGGGATCTTCAGCCGGAGCCTCAGGACCGAGAGCTTCACGCTACTTCGACCTCGACCTCAACTCGACGACGCCTCGCCCACGGCCCGCCTTCAGAGCGGGACGGCGACCTCGTCGAGGATCTTCTGCAGGGCTTCGCGCTCGCGGCGCCCGGCGCCCGTCCCCTCGTAGCGCCCCGTGGCGCTCGCGAGGATGCGGTGGGCGAGGACGGCCGGGGCGACCCTCTTCACGTCGTCGGGCGTCGCGAAGGGGCGGCCCGCGACGAGGGCGTGGGCCTGCACCGCCCGGAAGAACCCCTGCGCGCCGCGGGGAGAGACGCCGAGGACGAGGTCCCGCGTCGAGCGGGTCCGCTGGACGAGCGCCATCACGTAGTCGAGGAGCTTGTCGGCGACGGTGACGGCCTCCACGGCCTCCTGCGCCTGCCTGAGCTCGGCGAGGGAGAGGACGGGCCGGACGCCCGCGAGGGCCCGGTCGGCCCCGCCCGAGAGGAGGAGGCGCCGCTCTTCCTCGGCGGCCGGGTAGCCGAGCGCGATCCTCATCAGGAACCGGTCGAGCTGCGACTCGGGGAGCGGGTAGGTGCCGAGGTACTCGATCGGGTTCTGCGTCGCGAGGACGAGGAAGGGCTCCGGCAGGGGCCGCGTCTCGCCGTCGACCGTCACGCTCCGCTCGTTCATCGCCTCGAGGAGGGCCGCCTGCGTCTTCGGCGTCGCCCGGTTGATCTCGTCGGCGACGAGGATCGGCGTGAAGACCGGCCCCGGGTGGAAGTCGAACCCCTGGGTCTGCTGGTTGAAGATCGTCAGGCCGAGGATGTCGGAGGGGAGGGTGTCGGGCGTGAACTGGAGACGGTGGACCCCGAGGCCGAGCGCCTTCCCGAGCGCGAGGGCGAGCGTCGTCTTCCCCACGCCCGGCACGTCCTCGATGAGGAGGTGGCCGCGGGAGAGGAGGCAGACGACCGCGTGCTCCACCGCGACGGCGGGGCCGCGGTAGACCGTCCGGACCGCGGAAACGAGACGCGACACGGAAGGGAGGGCGGCCGCGGGGGCCGCCGTCGCCCCGACGCTCACTTGCGCACCTCCGAAAGGCTTCGCTCGACGCTCGTGCGGAGGAGGTCCGAAGAGCCCCGCTTCATGACGAGGAGCCCGTCGGGAGAGTCGACGATGACGACGTCCGAGAGCCCGAGGAGCCTCACCGGCCGGTCGCCCGCCAGGACGAGGTTTCCCGAGCCTCCGTCCTCCAGGACGGGCCCGGAAAGGACGGACCGACCCTCCACCCCTCCCCGGAACTCGAAGACCGCTTCCCATGACCCGAGGTCGCTCCAGCCGCAGTCCGAGGGGACCGTCCTCACGGACACGGCCTTCTCCATGACGGCGAAGTCGATCGAGATCGACCGGCAGGAACGGAACGCCGCCTCGAAGCCCGCCTCGTCGCCCGCGCGCCGGGCCGCGTCCGCGGCGCGCATCGAGGCGAGGACGTCGGGGCAGAGGCGTTCCACCTCGGCGAAGAGGAGGCGGACCGAGAAGGCGAAGATGCCCGCGTTCCAGTAGTGGTTCCCAGAGACCGCGTAGCGCCGGGCCTCGGCGAGCGGAGGCTTCTCGACGAAGCGGACGACCTCCCTCACCCCGGGCGACGCCTCACGGCCCGCCTCGAGGTAGCCGAAGCCGGTCTCGGGGCGCGACGGGGGGATACCGAGCGTCAGGAACGCTTTCCCGTCGCGGGCGCTCTCCACCGCCAGTGAGAGAGCGCGGTGAAACTCGTCCGCGTCGCGCACGGCCTGGTCCGACGGGAGGACGACGAGGACGGCGTCGGGGTCCTCCCCCGCGACCGCGAGAGCCGCCAGCGCGATCGCCGGCGCTGTGTTCCGCCGCTCCGGCTCCAGGACGAGGCGGGCCGCCGGCAGTCCCGGGAACTCGCGCGCGAGGTGGGGCGCGTGGGAGGCCCGGGCGGAGAAGAGGACGTTCTCCTCCCCGGAAAGGCGAGCCGCCCTCTCGGACGTCTCGCGGAGGAGCGACTTCGTCCCGGCGAGCGGCAGGAAGGGCTTCGGTCGGTCGTCGGTGGACAAGGGCCAGAGGCGGGTGCCGCTCCCGCCGGCGAGGATCAGAGCGCGGACAGTCATCAGAGGGATTCTACGGAGCGCGCGCCTGTCCGGTTGGTGACGGAGCGCGCGAGATCTTCCACTTCCGCAGCGAGCTCGACGCCGAAGCGGTCCCGGACGGCCTCCCGCATCCTCGCCATCAGCTCCCTCACGTCGGCTGCCGTCGCTCCCCCGGCGTTCACGACGACGTTCGCGTGACGCCGGGAGACCTCGGCGCCCCCCACCCGGAGGCCCTTCAGCCCGCACGCCTCGAGGAGGCGGCCGGCGTGGTCTCCGGGAGGGTTCTTGAAGACGGACCCGGCATTCGGCTCCGTCGGCAGCGCCTTCTTCCTCTTCTCCCTCACCTCGGCGAGGCGCGCGTCCGCGTCCTCCCTCGTCGCGGGACGAAGGCGGAGCGTCGCCGACGCGACGACGTCGTCCCCCTCGACGAGGGCCGACCAGCGGTAGCCGTGCGGGATCGACGACGCCGGGACGACGCGGGCCTCTCCGGCACGCGATACGAGCGTTGCCTCCTCGAGCACGTCGAAGATCTCGGTCCCGTACGCGCCGGCGTTGATCCTCACGGCGCCGCCGACCGACGACGGGATCCCCGAGAGCCCTTCCGTTCCGGAAAGGCCGGCGTTTCGTGCGGTGACGGCGAGGGACATGAGCGAGGCGCCGCCTCCCGCGTGGACGAGAGGCGGCTCGACCCTCACCGCGAGGAGGTCCCCCGCGAGGACGAAGACGACCGCGTCGAGACCCTCGTCCGGGACGAGGACGTTCGACCCCTTCCCGAGGGGAATCGCGGGGAGCCCCTCGGCCCGGGCCCAGCGAAGGACCCCGGCGAGGGCGGGGAGGTCCTCCACCTCGACGAAGAAGCGGGCCGGGCCGCCGATCCGCCAGGTCGTCCGGGGGGCGAGGGGCTCCTCGGCGCGGAGCTTCAGGCGCAGGCCGGAGAGGGGGGACGTGTCGATCACGTCAGGAGGAACGCGGCGGAGGCCGCGAGGATTCCGGCGAAGAGGCCGGCGAGGAGGTCGTCGGCCATCACTCCCCAGCCGCCCGGCAGCGCCTGGAGCCGGTCGATCCAGCCGGGCTTGGCGATGTCGAAGAAGCGGAAGAGGCCGAAGGCGAGGGCGGCGAGGCCCCAGCGGAGGGGATCGGACGCGGAAGCCGGCAGGGCGGCGAGGAGGAGGCAGAGGGCCACCGCCTGCCCGGCCACCTCGTCGATGACGACCTCGGAGGGGTCCTTCCGCCCGCGGAGGGCTGCGACGCGGCCCGCCGACGGGACCCCGAGGAGGGTCGAGACGGCCGCGAGGCCGAGGACCCCGGCGAGGCCGGACCAGCGGTAGAGGCCTTCGGCGAGGAGGACGGCGAGGAGGCTCCCCCAGGTCCCGGGCGCCTTCGGAAGGAGGCCGGAGCCGAGCCCCGTGGCGAGAAGGGCCGACCCGGGCGCCTTCCGGAAGACCTCCGCCCACGGAATTCCTTGCGCCGCGGACGGCTCCGCGCTAGCGTCTGCCACGTCTCCCCTTCGATCGGGCCGCCGCGGCGCTCGATAGGACATCAATTGTCCGCGCGCCCGCCACCCGATTTCTATAATCCGCCGTCTTCACGCAGAAAGCGAGGACCCGAATGCCCCCGATCGAGAAGGAAAAGCTCAAGGCCCTGGAGCAGGCGCTCCAGCAGATCGACCGCCAGTTCGGCAAGGGCGCCCTCGTCCGCCTCGGCGACAAGCCGCAGGACGCGATCCAGGCGATCTCGACCGGCTCCATCAACCTCGACGCCGCGCTCGGCATCGGGGGAGTGCCGCGCGGCCGCGTCACCGAGATCTACGGCCCCGAGTCGTCGGGCAAGACGACCCTGACGCTCCACATCATCGCCGAGGCCCAGAAGCTGGGCGGACTCGCGGCCTTCATCGACGCCGAGCACGCTCTCGACGCCGAGTACGCGAAGAAGCTCGGGGTCGACATCGACAACCTGATGGTCTCGCAGCCCGACTCGGGCGAGCAGGCGCTCGAGATCGCCGAGGCTCTCGTCCGCTCCGCCGCCGTCGACATCGTCGTCGTCGACTCCGTCGCGGCCCTCGTCCCGAAGGCCGAGCTGGAGGGCGAGATGGGCGACGCGATGGTCGGCCTGCAGGCGCGCCTCATGTCGCAGGCGCTCCGCAAGCTCACCGCCGTCGTCTCGAAGTCCGGCACCTGCCTCATCTTCATCAACCAGATCCGCGAAAAGATCGGCGTCATGTTCGGCAACCCCGAGACGACGACCGGCGGGCGCGCCCTGAAGTTCTACTCGTCGGTCCGCCTCGACATCCGCCGCATCAACTCGATCAAGGACGGCGACGAGGTCGTCGGGAGCCGCACGAAGGTCAAGGTCGTCAAGAACAAGGTCGCCCCGCCGTTCAAGGTCGCCGAGTTCGACATCGGGTACGGCGAAGGCATCTCGAAGACCGGCGAGCTCATCGACCTCGGGGTCGAGCACAAGGTCGTCGAGAAGAGCGGCGCCTGGTTCAGCTACGGCGACCTCCGGATCGGCCAGGGCCGCGAGAACGCCAAGGCCTTCCTCCGCGACAACGCCGACATCTCCCTCGAGATCGAGAACAGGATCCGCGAGAAGCTCGGGATCGCCCCGGTCGCGGTGGCCACCCCGGTGGTCGCGCCCGCGCCGAACGACAAGAAGAAGTAACCCGGCCTCGGGCCGGCCGGTATCCCGCGGGGCGGGCCCTCGGGCCCGCCCCGCTCTTTTTGGTGACGTCCGCCGCTGACGGGCGGTCCGCATGTTGCGTATAACGCGGCAACATGATTTCGCTCGCTTCCCTGGCGCTCCTGTCGGCACTCGCCGCCCAAGAGGAACGGCCGTACCTCTCCTCCTGGGTCGTCGTGAGGCCTGGCGACGCGGCGCCCGCCGCGGCCGGCTCCCCTTCCGCCACCCTCTCCACGAACGCCCCGGGCCTCCTCGTCGAGATCCGGTCCGGCGAGATCGGCCTCCCGGAAACGCCCGGGCGGGTCCGCAGCCTCTTCGAAGATTCCCGAACGGCCGGCCGGCGGACCGGGCTCCTCGTGGAGCTGCCGGAGGTCAGGGTCCCCGAGAACGCCCGCGAGGCCGAGGCCGTCACGGCCGACTCGCTCCTGCCGGGCCTCGGCGACCTCCTCGGCGCGGCCGAGGGAGCCGACCTCTTCGCCCTTTCCCTTCCCGATCTGTCCGGCGAGGTCCGCGCCCGGCGCTACCTCCTCATGAAGGCGGCGGCGATCGTCAGGTCCCGCAGCCCCTCCTCGCGGATCGCGGTCCTCTTCCACCAGCCCGCGGGAGGAGGCCTCTTCCCGCCAGGGGCCCGCGAGCTCCTCTCCGAAGAGGCCGCCGCGTTCGTCGACCTCCTCGGCCTCGACCTCGACGACGCCGCGACGACGCCCGCGTCCGTTCGCGAGGCCGCCGACGGCCTCTCGTTCGCGCGACCGCTCCTCGTCACGGCGCCGAGGCTCGCGGACGCGCGGGCCCTCCTCGACCTCGCCGCGCGTTTCTCGGAGGTCGACACGCCCGTCGTCGCGGCGCCCCTCGCCGAAGCCGCCGGCACCTCGCTCCTCGACCGGCTCGGGGCGCTCCTCGCGGGCGACGTGAGCCGGGACGGCCGGAGCGCGAACGCGAAGACCCCCGACGGCCGGGCCCTTTCCGTCCACAGGTTCGCAAGGGGGACCGACCTCGGCGGCCTCGTCCTCGTCACGGGCGTCGACGCCTCGGGCGCCCCGGCCCCGGGGCCCCTCGTCCTCGAGCTCGACTCCCCTTCCTACACGACCGCCGAGGTCCACGACCTGGCCACCGGCCGATCCAGGACCTTCGACCTCCCGAGGTCCGGGACGCCCCGCCTCTCCCTCACGACCGCGAACGGCCCGCTCGCCGTCGTCCTCACGGCCCGGGAAAAGGCGCCGTCCGAGGCGGCGCGCGCCGCGACGGACGTCACCGCCGTCCGCGGGCTCACCGTGGAGGAGATCCTCGCGAAGCACCAGGCCTGGCGGGCGGGGCGGGACGCCCGGTGGACCCGCTTCACGGCGACGAACCGGACCTCGTACCGGTTCCGGCTCGAAGGCTTTCCCACGACCTTCGAGCTCACGTTCGAGGGCCCGTTCTTCTACGAGCGGGGCAAGGGCTTCGACTGGTCGTGGCAGACGACCTACTTCAACGGCGTGAGGTGGAAGGGGAAGAAGGCCCCCGAGCTGCCGCTCCTCCAGCCCGAGAAGGTCTCCGAGCTCCCCCTCGCCCTCACGTTCAACGAGGCCTACCGCTACGAGCTGGACGGCGAGGGCGAGGCGGGGGGCGTCCCCTGCTGGGTCGTCCGCTTCGAGCCGAGCGCGGGCTTCGAGAGCCGGGCGATCTACGCCGGAAGGGTCTACATCGGGAAGTCCGACTTCTCCCTC
>CALMDF010000501.1 GCA_937864895.1 uncultured Holophagales bacterium
CGGGGCCTCCGGCCGTGGGAGCGACCGTGCCGGCGGCGCGGCAGGCGGCAGCCGCGCCCTCCCCGACCGCTCCGCGCGCGCCCCTCCCTGCAGCCCGGCCGGCCCCGCTCCCGACTGCAGAGGCTGTCCCGCCGGTCCGGCAGGAGCCGGCGCTTCCACTCCCTCGCGGTGCCGGCGAGCCTCGGGGCGATCGCCTCCACGCCCCCGCCCGTCCGGCGGTCGATCTCGGCGGCGAGGAGCTGGACGATCTCGAGGTCGCTCCGCACGCCGGGCGGCGGGGCGACGACGGGGACCGACGCGCCGAGCCAGTGGTTTCCGTAGGCCCCCACGAGGTCGTCGTCCTCGACGAGGGTCACCGTCGGGAGGACGAGGTGGGCCCGGCGGGCGGTGTCCGTGAGGAAGGAGTCGACGACGACGACGAGCTCGCGCGTCTCGAGGGCGCGGGCGACCGTGGCCGAGTCGGGGAGCATCGCCACCGGGTTCCCCGCGGTCACCCAGACGGCGCGGACGGGAGGCTCCTTCGCGTCGAGGATCTCCCTGCCGAGGAGGGGCTCCGGGAACGTCCGCGCCGCCGCTTTCGTCAGGAACGAGGTGTCGAAGGCGCCCCGGCGCTTGAAATAGAAGCTGACGCCTCCACCCGGGATGCCGAGGTTGCCCGTGATCGCGCCGAGGGCGTCGAGGGCGCGGACGATGGCCGACCCGTTCGTCCGGCGGCCCATTCCCCATCCGACCTGGATGTTGCAGGGACGGTCGCAGAGGGTGTCCGCGACGAGCGCGATCGCCTCCGGCTCGACGCCCGCGTCCTCGGCCCACGCAGCGGGCGTCTTCGAGAGGGAAAGGGACCTGAAGGCCTCGAAGCCGTCGCAGAAGGAGCCCGCGTCGGGGACGACCCGGCCCGTCTCGAAGAGGAGCGCGGCGACGCCCAGGGCGAGCGAGAGGTCGCCGCCCGGCCGGGGGGCGACGTAGGAGTCCGCGAGAGTGGCGGTCTTGTGCCGCACCGGATCGATGAGGACGAGCCGGGCGCCCCGCCCTTTCGCTTCCTTGAGCAGCGGTAGGAGGTGGACGTTCGAGACGAAGGGGTTCTTTCCCCAGAGGAGGATTCCCCGGGAGTTGCGTAGGTCGAAGAAGTCGTGCGCCTCCTCTTCGCCGAAGTCGGCTTCCTGGGCCGCGTCTCCGGCCCCGGAGCAGATGTCGCCGCGCTTGACCGTGACCGGTCCGAGGAGCTCGAAAAAGAGGTCGACGACGCTCTTCACGAGACCGAGAGAGCCCCCGGAGCGATAGTGGAGGATCGCGTCGGGCCCGGAAGCGGCCCGGATCGCGAGGAGGCGTTCGGCGGCGAACGAGATGGCGTCGTCCCACGAGACGGGGCGAAAGCCGGAGCCGTCGCGGAGGAGCGGCGTCGTGAGCCGGTCCGGCGAGTTCTGGCGTGCCGGGAACTGCGACGTTCGCGAGCAGAGGAAGCCCTTCGTGACGGGGTGCGCCGGGTCCCCGCCGAGCTTCACGAGGCGGCCGTCCTCGACGGTGGCGACGAGGCCGCACGCGTCGGGGCAGTCGCGATTGCACACGGTGCGGAGAGTCTCGGTCGCCATGGCCCGATGGTACGGGCACCTGGTAGCGGTGGTGACGCCTCCGGCGGACGTCGATCGACCAAGATCGCGACACCTGAAGGGCGCACAGAACGACGTCCCCGGCCTGGTCATGAGATCGCGTCGCCGTTAACTGATTGAGCTGCATCAATATTCGCTCGGTGTCTTCCTGGAATTGATGAGCCTGATCCATGGCGCGGCGAGCGGATCCCGACCAAATTCAACCCACCACGGGGCTGATTTGAGGGGGCTCGTCGCGTTAACGCGCCGACGCGCCGTAGGGCGTGCCGTATTCGCGGAGAAGGGGGTCGGAGATGACAGCCGTTACGCACCATCGTGATCCGCTGCCCTGGGAGACGGAGGGAGTCGACCGCCGGGACTTCGTCAAGGTCGTGACGGCCGCGGCCGTCGCCGTCGGCATCCCGTTCACCGCCGCCGAGCAGATGGCGGAGGCGGCGGTCGCGAAGAAGCTGAAGCCGTCGGTCGTCTGGCTGCACTTCCAGGAGTGCACGGGGTGCACGGAATCGCTCCTCAGGACCTCGCACCCGGCGCTCTCGACCCTCATCCTCGACCTCGTCTCCCTCGACTACCACGAGACGCTCCTCGCCGCCGCCGGTCACCAGGCCGAGAAGTGCCTCGAGGACACGATGAAGGCCCACGAGGGGAAGTACGTCCTCGTCATCGAGGGGGCGATCCCGGTGAAGGAAGACGGCATCTACTGCAAGATCGGCGGCCGAACGGCCCTCGAGCTCGCGAACACCGTCGCCGCGAAGGCGGGGGCGATCATCGCGATCGGCTCCTGCGCCTCGTGGGGCGGGATTCCGTCCGCCGACCCGAACCCCACCGGCGCGACGGGCGCGCCGGAGGTCCTGAAGGGGAAGACGGTCGTCACGATTCCGGGCTGCCCGGCGAACCCCTACAACCTCCTCGGCGTCGTCCTCCAGTTCGCCACGTTCGGGACTCTCCCGGCGCTCGACGAGCTGGGCCGGCCGAAGTTCGCCTACGGGCGGACGATCCACGAGCACTGCCCGCGCCGCGCCCACTTCGACGCCGGCCGGTTCGTCCAGGTCTTCGGCGACGCGGGGCACCGCGAGGGGTGGTGCCTCTACAAGACGGGCTGCAAGGGGCCGGCGACCCACGCGAACTGCTCCGTCCAGCACTTCGGCGAGGTGACGGACGCGTGGCCGATCGGCATCGGGCACCCCTGCTTCGGCTGCACCGAGAAGTCGCTCGCCTTCCGCGCGCCGCTCCACTCCACCGTGGACATCGAGCGGCCGACCCCGCCCGACACCTACCCGCCGATCGCGGCGCCGCAGGGGGGCATCAGCCCGCTCGCCACGGGAGTCGCGGGGGCCCTCGTGGGCGCGGGCGTGGCCGCCGGGTTCATGGCGAGCCGGAAGATGGGCGCCGAGCCGCCCGCCGGCGGCGGACCCGGGGGTCCGGAGAAGGAGGGCTGACGATGTCCGCCGTCGACCGCCGGACCCTCCTGAAGGGCGTGGCGGCCACGGGCGCCGTCGCGGCGACCGGGATCTCCCTCCCGGCCCACGGCCGCGTGGCGAAGGCCGTCCCCCCCGACGCCGTCGGGCTCCTCTACGACACGACTCTCTGCATCGGCTGCAAGGCGTGCGTCGTCGCCTGCCGCGAGGCGAACGACAAGAAGCCCGACACGAGGCTCTCCGGCGGCCTCTGGGACATGCCGGCGGACCTGAACGGGCAGACGAAGAACGTCATCAAGCTCTACAAGGACGCCGACTCCCCCGAGCGTTCCTACTTCAAGGCCCAGTGCCTGCACTGCGTCGACCCGGCCTGCGTCGGCGCCTGCATGATCGGGGCCCTCCAGAAGCGCGAGTTCGGGATCGTCACGTACGACCCGTTCTTCTGCTCGGGGTGCCGCTACTGCCAGATGGTCTGCCCCTTCGAGATCCCGAAGTTCGAGTGGGAGAAGCTCGCCCCGAAGATCGTCAAGTGCGAGCTCTGCAACCACCGGCTCAAGGAGGGGAAGGAGCCGGGTTGCACCGAGGTCTGCCCGCGGCACGCGGTGGTCTACGGGAAGAGGGAAGACCTCCTGGCCGAGGCGAAGAGGCGGATCGCGGAGAACCCGAAGAAGTACAAGGGGCAGAAGGCGGGCGACCCGCCGAAGGTCTACGGCGAGACGGAGGGGGGCGGAACGCAGTGCCTCTACCTCTCGCACGTCCCGTTCGAGAAGCTCGGGCTGCCCGACCTCTCCTCCGAGCCCGTCCCGCACGTTGCGCAGACGGTCCAGCACGGCATCTACCAGGGCTTCGTCGCGCCGGTCGCGCTCTACGCCGTCCTCGGCGCGGTCGTCTTCCGGAACCGCAGGAAGCAGGACGCCGCGTCCGGCGAGACGGACGGCCCGGCGGGAGGTGCGGAATGAGCCGCTACGCCCACCTCCACGCGCCCGTCGGAGGCCCCCTCTGGTCCCGGCCGTTCCGGATCCTCGTCGTCGTCTTCGTTTTCTGCGCCCTGTTCTTCGTCTACCGCTTCGCGGCGGGGCTCGGCGCCTCGACCGCCCTCAACGACGGCTACCCGTGGGGAATCTGGATCGCCTTCGACGTCGTCGTGGGGACGGCCCTCGGCTGCGGCGGCTACGCGGTGGCCCTCCTCGTCTACATCCTCAACAAGGGGACGTACCACCCGCTCGTCCGCCCCGCGCTCCTGACGAGCGCGCTCGGCTACACGATGGCGTCGATCGCGATCCACTTCGACGTAGGGCGCCCCTGGCTCCTCTACCGGATTCCCCTCTTCCCGGCCCACTGGAATTTCAACTCGGCTCTCTTCGAGGTCGCGCTCTGCGTCATGACCTACGTCGCGGTCCTCTGGCTGGAGCTCTCGCCGGCCTTCATGGAGAAGTGGAGCCAGGGCCCGGCCGGATTTCTCAGGCGGACCTCGGAGAAGGCGGCCCCGATCGTCGACAAGGCGATGCCCTGGCTGATCGCCCTCGGGCTCCTCCTCCCGACGATGCACCAGTCGTCCCTCGGGACCGTCATGCTCCTGACGGGGCAGAAGCTCCACCCGCTCTGGAACACCCCGCTCCTCCCGCTCCTCTTCCTCGTCTCCTGCCTCGGCATGGGCTACGCGGTCGTCGTCTTCGAGTCGGCGCTGTCTTCGGGGATCCTCGGGCGGCGGAGGGAAACGCCGATGCTGGCGAGCCTGGCCGGGGTCATGGTCCCGGTCCTGGCGGTCTTCACGCTCGTCCGGTTCGTCGACCTCGGCCTGAGGGGCCGGCTCGGGCTCCTCGGGACGTTCGACCTCTACACGGGCATGTTCGTCCTCGAGACGGTCCTCTTCCTCGCGCCCGCCTTCATGCTCCTCTCGCCGAAGGCGCGAAACGACGCGGGGAACCTCTTCCGGGCCTCCATGATCATGATCCTGGCCGGGTCGGTCTACCGGCTCGACGCCTACATCGTCGCCTTCCGTCCGGGCGACCGCTTCTCGTATTTCCCGAGCTTCGCGGAGCTGATGGTCACCCTCGGGGTCGTGGCGCTGGAGGTCATCCTGTACGTCGTCATCGTCAAGTACTTCCCGATCCTGTCGGCGCCGGGCGCGGAAGCGCCCGCGCGGACGGCGCGCGCGTAGGGGGCACGAATGTCGCAGCGAATCGTCGTCGATCCCGTCACCCGCATCGAAGGCCACCTCCGCGTCGACGTCGAGGTGGACGGCGGCCGCGTGAAGAACGCGTGGTCGTCGGGCCAGATGTTCCGCGGGATCGAGGAGATCCTGAAGGGGCGCGACCCCCGCGACGCCTGGCTCTTCACTCAGCGCTTCTGCGGCGTCTGCACGACGGTCCACGCGATCGTGTCCGTGAGGACGGTGGAGAACGCGCTCGGGCTGGACGTGCCGATGAACGCACAGTACATCCGGAACCTGATCGTGGGCGCGCACGCGATGCACGACCACATCGTCCACTTCTACCACCTCTCCGCGCTCGACTGGGTCGACGTCGTCTCGGCGCTCAAGGCCGACCCGGCGAAGACCTCGGCGCTCGCCGAGAGCCTCTCGCCCTGGCCGCACAACGGGACGGCGGTCCTGAAGTCGGTGCAGGACAGGCTCAAGGGCTTCGTCGAGGCGGGGCAGCTCGGGATCTTCGCGAACGGCTACTGGGGCCACCCGGCGATGAAGCTGCCGCCCGAGGTGAACCTCCTCGCCGTGTCGCACTACCTCCAGGCCCTGGAGTACCAGCGGAAGGTCAACAAGGTCGTCGCCCTCCTCGGCTCGAAGACGCCGAACATCCAGAACCTGGCCGTCGGCGGCGTGGCGAACGCCATCAACCTCGACAACGAGGCGACGCTCAACATGAGCAAGCTCTACTTCGTCAAGGAGGCCCTCGACGAGGTCCAGCAGTTCGTGGAGCAGGTCTACTTCCCGGACGTCTGCGCCATCGGCGCGCTCTACGCCGACTGGCTGCCGTACGGCGCCGGCGTGAAGAACTACCTCGCCGTCCCCGACTTCCCGCTCGACGAGAAGGGCACGCAGTTCGACCTTCCGGGCGGGACGATCATGAACGGCGACCTCGGTACCGTGAAGGAGATCAAGAGCTTCCGCGACGACTACTTCAAGGAGGGCGTGACCGAGTCGATCGCCCGCGCCTGGTACGACGGCGACTGGGAGAAGCACCCGTACGACGAGGAGACGGTCCCGAAGTACGGAAAGTGGGAGGACGACGGGAAGTACTCGTGGGTGAAGGCGCCGCGGTTCCAGGGCAAGCCGATGCAGGTCGGCCCGCTCGCGCAGGTCCTCGTCGGGCTCGCCCTCAAGCACGAGCCGACGGTGCGGTGGGGCACGAAGGCCCTCGAGACGATCGGGGCCGTCGCGAAGACGAAGGTCGGGCCCGAGATCCTCCACTCGACGCTCGGCCGGCACGCGGCGCGGATGATCCGCACCTGCGTGATCGCCGAGATCACCCAGAAGCAGTGGAAGCTCCTGGTCGAGAACATCGGGAAGGGCGACACGGAAATCTTCCGCAAGCCCGAGTTCCCGAGCGGCGAGCAGCGGGGCTACGGGTTCCACGAGGCGCCGCGGGGCACCCTCTCGCACTGGATCGTCATCCGGGACGGCAAGATCGCCAACTACCAGGCCGTCGTCCCGTCGACCTGGAACGCTGGTCCTCGCGACGCGAAGGGCCAGGTGGGCCCTTACGAAGCGTCCCTCATCGGGAACCCTATCGCCGACGCCGAGAGGCCGCTCGAGGTCCTCCGCACGATCCACTCCTTCGACCCGTGCCTCGCCTGCGCGATCCACACCCTCGACGTCGAGGGGAACGAGATCGCCCGCGTGAGAACGGCCTGACGCGACGGCCGGAATGGGGGGAGAAGGCGAGGAGGCGGGGGTCCGGGTCCTCGGTCTCGGGAACGTCCTCATGGGGGACGACGCGGCGGGGCCGTGGGTCGTCGAGCACCTCCGCGCGGGGTACGACGTGGGGCCGGAGGCGTCCCTGACGGACGTGGGGACGCCCGGCCTCGACCTCGTGCCGCACATCGGGGGGGCGCGGGTCGTCGTCCTCGTCGACACGGTCAAGTCGGCCGGAGAGCCGGGAGAGCTCCGCTTCTACCGGAAGGAGGAGATCCTGAAGTACCCCCCGGGCCCGAGGACGAGCCCGCACGACCCCGGCGTCAAGGAGACGCTTCTCTACCTCGACCTGGCGGGGCAGGGTCCCGAGGAGGTCCTTCTCGTGGGGATCGTCCCGGGGCGCGTGGAGAAGGGGCTCGGGCTCACGCCGGCCGTCGCGGCGGCGGTCCCGTTGGCCGCGGAGGCCGTGGCCGCGGAGCTGCGCCGGCTCGGGATCGCGGTCGAGAAGCGCGCGGGGTCCTCCCCGGCCCGGCCCTGGTGGGCCGGGGAGGACGCGGCTTCCTCGTGAGCGCCGCGGCCACGGAGGCTGGGAAGAGCCGGGGCGGCCCCGGCGGGATCCTCCCGGCCTGGGTCGTCCTCGTGGCGCTCCACAGCTACGCCGTCGGGGTGTTCCTCCTCTTCGCGCCGGAGTGGGGCGCCCGGTTCGGCGGGTTCGGGGAGGGTTCGCCGCTCTTTTTCGCGAGACAGGCGGGCAGTGTC
>CALMDF010000502.1 GCA_937864895.1 uncultured Holophagales bacterium
CGCGGCCTTCTTGCACGAGTCGCCGACGGCGGGGATATCCCCGCTCAGCTCGGCGATGACGCCGATCTTGATGTCGGGGCCCGCCTTCTTGCAGGCCGCCTGGGAGAGGAGCACGCCGCCGAGGGTCCCGGCGAGGAGGAATGTGGTCGCTTTGAAAGCAAGATCCCGCTTCATAACCGGGAAGCGTATTTCCGGAGGGGGGGGCTGGTCAAACGGCGATCCGTAATAAAATGCGGGTTTCGCCCCCGCGAGGGGCGGCGCGCGCTCGACGGACGTCCGGAAGGAGCCTCGCGGGAGGTGCCCGGAGCGGTCCCGCCGCCGCCAGGGGAAAGCCGTCGCCGGAGGACCCATGCCGTTCAACCTGAAGAACCGCCATTTCCTGACGATCCACGACTTCTCGCAGAAGGAGGTCCTCTACCTCCTCGACCTCGCGCGGGACCTGAAGCGCGCCAAGTACGCGGGCGTCGAGACGCCGCGTCTTCGCGGGAAGAACGTCGCCCTGATCTTCGAGAAGGACTCGACCCGCACGCGCTGCGCGTTCGAGGTCGCCTGCCACGACCAGGGGGCGAGCGTGACCTACCTCGGCCCCTCCGGCTCCCAGATCGGGAAGAAGGAGTCGATGAAGGACACGGCGCGGGTCCTCGGCCGGATGTACGACGGCATCGAGTACCGCGGCTTCGGGCAGGCGATCGTCGAGGAGCTGGCGAAGTGGGCCGGCGTCCCGGTCTGGAACGGGCTGACCGACGAGTTCCACCCGACCCAGATCCTCGCCGACCTCCTGACGATGCGCGAGCACAGCGACAAGCCGCTGTCGCAGGTCTCCTACGCCTACCTCGGCGACGCCCGGAACAACATGGGGAACACCCTCATGCTCGCCGGGGCCCTCATGGGGATGGACGTGCGCCTCGGCGCGCCGAAGCACCTCTGGCCCGTGGACGAGCTCGTCGCTAAGGCGAACGAGCTCGCCGCGGCCTCCGGCGGGAAGGTCACGCTCACCGAGGATCCGAGGGCGGCCGTACGAGGAGTCGACTTCGTCCACACCGACGTCTGGGTCTCAATGGGCGAGCCCGACTCGGTCTGGGCCGAGCGGATCAAGCTCCTCCTCCCCTACCAGGTGAACGCGGCCCTCATGGCCGCCACGGAGAACCCGAAGGCGAAGTTCCTCCACTGCCTCCCCGCCTTCCACAACCGCGAGACGAAGATCGGGGAGGACATCTTCCGGAAGTTCGGGATCGAGGCGATGGAGGTCTCCGACGACGTCTTCGAGTCGCCGGCGTCCGTCGTCTTCGACCAGGCCGAGAACCGCCTCCACACGATCAAGGCCGTCCTCGTGGCCACCCTTGCGGGCTAGGGGAAGAACGTGCGCGTCGTCGTCGCCCTGGGCGGAAACGCCCTCCTGAAGCGCGGGGAGCCGATGACGGCCGAGAACCAGCGGGCCAACGTGAAGCGGGCCTGCGAGGCGCTCGCGCCGGTCGCGAACGACAACGAGATCGTCATCTCCCACGGCAACGGCCCTCAGGTGGGGCTCATCGCCCTCCAGCAGTCGGCCTACGCGGGCGTCGAGCCGTACCCGCTCGACGTCCTCGGCGCGCAGACCGAGGGGATGATCGGCTACGTCATCGAGCAGGAGATGGGGAACCTCCTCCCGTTCGAGCGCCCCTTCGCCACGATCCTCTCGATGACCGAGGTCGACCCGGCGGACCCGGCCTTCCGGAACCCGACGAAGCCGATCGGGCCGGTCTACACGAAGGAAGACGCCGACCGGATGGCGTCCGACAAGGGCTGGGTCTTCAAGGCCGACGGCGACGGCTTCCGCCGCGTCGTCCCGTCTCCGCGGCCGAAGCGGATCTTCGAGATCCGCCCGGTGAAGTGGCTCCTCGAGAAGGGTACCGTCGTGATCTTCGCCGGGGGCGGCGGCATCCCGACGATGTACGGGCCCGACCGGAAGCTCTCCGGCATCGAGGCCGTCATCGACAAGGACCTCGCCTCCTCGCTCCTGGCACGAGAGGTCGGGGCCGACGCCTTCGTCATGGCGACCGACGCCGACGCCGTCTACGTCGGCTGGGGGACCCCGGAGGCGCGGGCGCTGAAGACCGTCTCCGTGGCCGAGCTCGGGAAGTACTCCTTCCCGGCGGGGTCGATGGGGCCGAAGGTCCAGGCCGCGTGCGAGTTCGCCGAGGCGACCGGCCACGCCGCCTGCATCGGCGCCCTCGAGGACACGGCCCGGATGCTCCGGGGCGAGGCGGGGACGAAGGTCGTCGCCACGGACGCGGTGACGGAGTACTGGCCGAGGAAGGGCTGACCGCGGTGTCGGGCTGCGGCTGCGGGATGGAGGCGAGGTCGAAGGAGGAGAGAAGGACCCTCCTCGTCCTCCTCGCCATCAACGCCGCGATGTTCGCCGTGGAGGCGGGTGCGGGGCTCCTCGCCCGCTCCGCGGCGCTCCTCGCCGACTCGCTCGACATGTTCGCCGACGCCGCCGTCTACGGCGTCTCGCTCTGGGCCGTGGGGAGGGCGGCGGCCGCGAAGGTCTCGGCCGCCCGCCTCTCGGGCGTCCTCCAGGTCCTCCTCGCCCTCTTCGTCCTGGCGGAGACGCTCCGGCGCGCCGTCCTGGGCGCCGAGCCCCGGTCGACCCTCATCGTGGTCGTCGGGCTCGTCGCGCTCGCCGCCAACACCGTCTGCCTGACGCTCCTCTTCAGGCACCGCGACGGCGAGGTCCACATGCGGGCGAGCTACATCTTCTCGGCGAACGACGTCGTCGCGAACCTCGCCGTCGTCCTCGCGGGCCTCCTCGTCCGGTTCACCGGGTCTCCCCTCCCCGACCTCGTCACGGGGCTCGGCCTCGCGGCCCTCGTCCTCGCCGGCGGGTTGAGGATCCTGCGCGAGGCCCGGCTCGCGGAGGCGGCGCCGGCCTGCTCCGGGGCCTGATGGCCGTGAGAGCCGCCGGCGCCGCCGCCCTCGCAACCCTCGCGCTCGCCGCCGCGGGCTGCGGCCCGGCGCCCCGGGCGACGATCCTCTACGTCACCGACGCCCACGAGATCGCCCCGGTCGTCGACCGGCACGGGGACCGGGGGGGCGTGGCGCGGCTGAAGACGGTCGTCGACGGGCGCAAGCGGGAGGACCCTGACGCCCTCCTCGTCTTCGGCGGCGACCTCGCGGGAGGAACGCTCTTCGGCGGCGTCTTCCGCGGCGAGCCGATGGTCGACGCCCTCGGCCGCGTTGGCGTCGGCCTCGCCTCGTTCGGCCAGCACGACTTCGACTTCGGCGCCGCACACGCGAAGTCCCTCGTCGAGCGCGCCTCGTTCCCGTGGATCAGCGCGAATCTCGTCGAGCGGGACGGGAGGCCGTTCGCCTCCGTGCCGACCCGGAAGCTCCTCCGGGTGGGCGGGCTCCGGGTCGGCTTCGTCGGCCTCACGGACGACTTCGGGACGACGACGCAGGAGGGGAGCGTTCGCCAGACGGACCTCGTGGCGGCGGCGGCGCGCGAGAGCGCGGCCCTGCGCCGCGAGGGGGCCGAGGCCGTCGTCGCGCTGACGCAGGCGGGGTTCGAGGCGAACCGCCGCCTCCTCGTCGAGGTCCCCGGCCTCGACGCCGTCCTCACCGAGGAGGAGTCGGAGACGGTCTCGGTCGTGCGCTGGGTCGGAGGACGGCCGGTCGCCGCGCCGTGCGGAAACCTCGGCTCGGTCGTCGAGCTCGTCCTCGAGCGGCGGAGCGGAGGGGTCTGCGCGCGCGTCGCGGCGCACGCCGTCGACGGCTCAGCCGGGGCCGACCCGGGCCTCGCCGGAGAGGCGAAGGCGTGGATGGCGAAGCTCGACGAGCAGCTCTCCGCGCCGATCGGCGCTCTCGCCGAGCCCCTCGAGAATCTCGGGAGCCTCGATCGGGAGACCGGCCTCGGCGACCTGGTGGCCGACGCGTTCCGCGAGGCCGCCGGCGCGGACGTCGCCCTCGTCCCCGGCTCGAGCCTCCGCGCGCCGCTTCCGGCCGGCCCTCTCACGCGGCGGCACGCGAAGGCGGTCCTGCCGTTCGGGAACCGCGTCGTCGCCGTCGAGCTCGACGGCGCCGCGGTCCGCGCGGCGCTCGAGCGGGCGCTCTCCTCGGTCGGCGAGAGGACCGGCGGCCTTCTCCAGGTTTCCGGCCTCACCCTCGCGGCCGACCTGGCGGCCCCCGAGGGGCGCAGGCTCCTCGACGTGCTCTCCTCCGGCGTCCCCCTGCGCGACGGCGGGCTCTACCGGGTGGCGGTCTCGAGCCACCTGGCGTCGGGAGGCGACGGGCACGCCGAGATCGCCGGAGGACGCCGGCTCCCGGGAGCGTTCCCTCTCGACGCGGACGCCCTCGGCGAGCATCTCGCACGCGCCTCGGCCGGCGGCCCGGCCTCTGTGCCCCGCCTCGGCCGGATCACGCTCCGCGCGTCCAGATGAGAGGGCGGCCCGCTCCTCCGCCCTCCCCCGACCGGACCCCGAAGCCCGGAGAATCGGAGAGACGCCGTTT
Organism: uncultured Holophagales bacterium; assembly: GCA_937864895.1. Lineage (GTDB taxonomy): Bacteria > Acidobacteriota > Thermoanaerobaculia > UBA5066 > UBA5066 > UBA5066. Next base: position 4,486 of record CALMDF010000502.1, read on the forward strand.
CAGGGCTGCGCAGGGCGGCGACATCGGAATTGAGCAGCCCGATCCGGGTCGCGGCGGCCTGTCGAAGAGGTCGTCACAGGGCTTCGCCGATCCCCGCCGCGTGGTACTGTCCCGCGCGGCGTGAGATGCGAGGCTCCGCAGTGTAGTTGTCGCATTTTCCCGCCTTTTCCGGTCCACGGGACCCACCTCGAGGGCGACCGAGGTAAAGCGATGGGCGACGGGCGATGAAGTTCGAGAACGACATCTTTGTGAGCTACGCCCACATCGACGACCAGCCCCTGGTCGAGGGCCAGAAGGGGTGGGTCTCGAGCTTCCACCGGGTGCTCGAAATCCGGCTCGGCCAGCTCCTCGGACGGCACCCCCGGATCTGGCGCGACCCGAAGCTCCAGGGAAACGACATCTTCGCCGACCGCCTCGTCGAGCGCCTTCCCCGGGTCGCCATCCTCGCCTCCATCGTCTCGCCGAGATACCTCAAGTCGGACTGGTGCCTGCGGGAGCTCCGGGAGTTCCAGAAGGCCTCCTCCTCCACGGGCGGGATGCGCGTCGGGAACAAGGTCCGGGTCTTCAAGATCGTGAAGACGCCGGTGCCGCTGGACCAGCAGAGCGGAGAGTTCCAGGACGTCCTGGGGTACGAGTTCTACACGGTCGACCCCGATTCGGGCCGGGCCAGGGAGCTCTCCCAGACCGGGGACCCGGAGTCCCAGCGGCTGTACTGGGCGAAGCTCGACGACCTCGCGCACGACATGGCAGAGCTCCTCGAGGCGATCGAGGAAGGGCCCGGGGAGGCGCCGGCGCAGGCCGAAGCGCCGTCGGAGCGCGTCACGGTCTACCTCGCCGAGACGACCTACGACCTGCGCGAGCAGCGCGACGCGATCCGGCGGGAGCTGCAGGGCTACGACGCCGTCGTCCTGCCCGACCGGCCGCTTCCGCTCGTCGGCCCGGAGTGCGAGGAGATGGTCCGCGAGCAGCTCGCGCGGTCCTCCCTCTCGATCCACCTCATCGGCCGCAACTTCGGGGTGGTTCCCGAGGGGGAGACCCGCTCGACGGTCGTCCTGCAGAACGACCTCGCCATCGAACGGAGCGCCGGGGGCGATCTCGGCCGCCTCATCTGGCTCCCCGACGACCTCGTGAGCGAGGACGAGCGACAGGTCCGGTTCATCGACAGCCTCCAGACCGACGCGAGGATCCAGGCCGGCGCCGACATCCTCCAGACGTCCCTCGGGGACTTCAAGAGCGCGATGCACCGGCGTCTCCGGCCGCCCGAGCCTCCGCCTCCGAAGGAGGAGCCGGCTCCCGCGCTCGAGCCGTCGCTCCTCGACGAGAGCCCGCTCAGGCGGATCTACCTCATCTACGACCAGCGGGACGGGGACGAGCCCGTGGTCGTGACGGACTACCTGTTCGACCAGGGCTTCGAGGTCATCCAGCCGGTGTTCGACGGGGACGAGGCCCAGGTGAGGCGCGACCACGAGGAGAACCTCTCGATCTGCGACGGCGTCCTCGTCTACTACGGCGCCGGAAACGAGCTCTGGCTGCGCGCCAAGCTGCGCGAGGTCCAGAAGAGCGCGGCCTTCGGAAGGAAGAAGCCGATCACGGCGAAGGCCATCCTCGTCGGCCCCCCCGACACGGCGGTGAAGGCCCGGTTCCGGACCCACGAGGCGCTGGTCATCCAGCAGCGCGGGACGTTCGATCCGGCTGCGATGCAGCCCTTCCTGAGCCAGCTCCAGGCGGGATAAGAGGAAGCGTGATGCTCGACAAGGAAAGACGGACCAATCCTTTCCCGGGGCTTCGCAGCTTCGAGCCCGACGAGGACCACCTCTTCTTCGGGAGGGAGTCCCGCATCGACGAGATCCTGACGCGGCTCCGCCGGAGCCGGTTCCTCTCCGTCGTCGGCACCTCCGGAAGCGGCAAGTCGTCCCTCATCCGCTCGGGCCTCATCCCGTCCCTCCACTCCGGCGTCATGGCGAAGGCCGGCTCGGCCTGGAGGATCGCCATCTTCCGTCCCGGGGAGAACCCGATCGGGAACCTCGCCGAGGCGCTGAACGCCCCCGAGGTCCTCGGGCCCGAGGAAGACGCCGAGATGAACCGGTCCTTCCTCGAGACGACGCTCCGCCGGAGCGCGATGGGCCTCGTCGAGACGATTCGCCAGGCCCGTCTCCCGAAGGGCGAGAACGTCCTCGTCCTCGTCGACCAGTTCGAGGAGCTCTTCCGCTTCAAGAACAGCCTCCAGCAGCGCGACTCCCGCGACGAGGCGGTCTCGTTCGTCAAGCTCCTCCTCGCGGCGATCGGGCAGCAGGAGCTGCCGGTCTACGTCGTCATCACGATGCGGTCCGACTTCATCGGGAACTGCACGGAGTTCGAGGGGCTCACCGAGGCCATCAACGAGGGGCAGTACCTCGTCCCTCGGATGAACCGGGAGGAGCGCCGGAGCGCGATCGTCGGCCCCGTCGCCGTCGGGGGCGCCGAGATCACGCCGCGCCTCGTCCTGCGCCTCCTCAACGACGTCGGGGACGACCCCGACCAGCTGCCGATCCTGCAGCACGCCCTCATGCGGACCTGGGACTACTGGGAGGCCCACCACGCCGACGGCGAGCCGATCGACCTCCGTCACTACGAGGCGATCGGGACGATGACCGAGGCCCTCTCCCGCCACGCCGAGGAGGCCTTCCTCGAGCTGGAGACGCCGGAGAGGCGGACGATCGCCGAGAAGATGTTCAAGGCGCTCACGGACCGGGGCTCCGACGCCAGGGGCGTCAGGAACCCGAGGCGCCTCGACGAGGTCTGCGCGCTCGCGGGGGCGAGCGAGGCCGAGGCGGCGGCGGTCGTCGACGTCTTCCGCAAGCCGGGCCGGAGCTTCCTGATGCCGCCGGCGTCGGCGGCGCTGAAGCCGACGTCGATCATCGACATCTCCCACGAGAGCCTCATGCGGATCTGGACCCGGCTCATCCAGTGGGTCGACGAGGAGGCCCGGTCGGCGCAGGTCTACCTCCGGATCTCGAAGGCGGCCCTGCGCTTCCAGGAGGGAAAGGTCGGTCTCCTGCGCGACCCGGAGCTCCAGCTGGACCTGAACTGGCGCGAAGAGACGCAGCCGAACTCGGTCTGGGCCGAGCGCTACGTCCCGGCGTTCGAGCGGGCGATGCTCT
>CALMDF010000503.1 GCA_937864895.1 uncultured Holophagales bacterium
AGCGTCGCGCGGGCCGCGGCGAAGACGGGCTCGATCGGGACGACGTCGAGGCGGACGCCGAGGCCCTCGGCGAGGGCGCGCGCGTCGGCGATCGAGCCGCCGGAGGAGTAGCGGGACGGCAGCGCGAGGCCGGTGACGTTCGCGGCGCCGAGGGCGTCGACGGCGAGCGCGCAGACGAGCGCCGAGTCGATGCCGCCCGAGAGGCCGACGACGGCCGTGCGGAAGCCGCACTTGCGGGCGTAGTCGCGGATCCCGAGGACGAGGGCCCGGCGGAGCGATTCGAGCGGCTCTCCGTCGGCGTCGTCGGGGAGGTCGGCGGGCTCGGAGCCCACGACGGGCGACACGCGCGGCCCGTCCAGGTCGACGACGACGAAGTCCTCCTCGAAGAGGGCGGCTCGGGCGCGCACGCGGCCGCCGCCGTCGAGGACCATCGATCCGCCGTCGAAGACGAGCTCGTCGTTCCCGCCGACGAGGTTCAGGTACGCCACGGGAACGCCGCCGTCGCGCGCGAGCCGCGCGAGCATCCGCCGCCTCAGGCGGGGCTTGCCCTCGGAAAACGGCGAGGCGGAGACGTTCACGATCAGGTCGGCCCCGCGGGCGAGGAGCGTCTCGCCGGGGTCGTCGCGGTAGAGGCGGCGCGCCCGAAAAAAGTCCTTGTCGTTCCAGAGGTCCTCGCAGATCGTCAGCCCGACCCTGCGACCGGCGAGCCGGGCGAGCGTCGGGCTCTCCGCGGGCTCGAAGTGCCGCACCTCGTCGAAGACGTCGTAGGCCGGGAGGAGGCACTTCCGACCGACGGCCGACGCCTTCCCGTTGCGCATCAGGACGGCCGCGTTGTAGAGCGGCTTGCCGGTTCGCGACCGGTTCGGGAGGAAGGTCCCGGCGAGGAGGGCGGTCCTGCCCGACCGGCGCGTCAGCTCGGCGAGAAGCCGCGCCGACTCGGCCTGGAAGGCCGGCCGGTCCAGGAGGTCGCGCGGCGGATACCCGCAGAGCGCCATCTCCGGGACGAGGAGGAGGTCGGCCTTCACGGCCTCAGCCTCTCGCCACAGAGCCTCGATCTTCTCGCCGTTGCCCGAGAAGTCGCCGACCGTGGCGTTCATCTGCCCGAGGGCGAGGCGCATCCGGCGGATGGTAACCCCGTGCCCGCGCGCGTCAGCGCGCCGGGATGAGAGTCGTGCCGGAGAGCAGGTCCGAGAGCGTCCTGCCCTTCCTGTCGAACGCGGCGATGAGGAGCGGGATCCCGGCGAGTCCTCCGGTCAGGAGGGCGCCGAGGAACCGCAGGGACGCCGCCGCGAGGGTCGGAGAGCCGCCGTCGGCGGCCGACACCCGGAGGTCGGCGAGCGCCATCCCGGGAGTGGCGCCCCAGACGAAAGGTACGAGGACGAGAAGGACGAGGGCCGCGAGGAAGAGGAACGCGCCGAGCCCGAGGAGCGCCCCGGGAGGGAAGCGGAGCTCCAGGAGGATGGCGCCCGCGGCGAGCTCGAGAGCCCCGAAGAGGCCCAGGATGACGATGTCGGCCAGGCCCGCCGCGAACCGCCGGGCGAAGGTCACGGGAGCGTCGGCGCCCGGCTCCTCGATCGGCTCCCCCGGCTCGTCGGCCTCTTCCGATCCGGCCGGCGTGGACGCCGTCGGGCCCGAGGGTGCTGCCGGGGCCGGGGAAAGGGGCGTCTCGGAGACGTCCGGGAAGAGGCTCAGCGTTTTCCCGCGGGACTTCGCCGGGGGAGCGGCGTCGCCCCCCAGGGGGTGCTCGGCGAGGGAGTCGCGGTTCTTTTCGGTCATCGTCGCAACGTCAGGGGCGGGGGGAGATGTGCTTCACGTAGATCCGCGCGAGGAGGTCGTCCGTCCCTCCGGCGTAACGGCGCGCGAACTTCAGGTGCCTCTGCGCCTCCACGTCCTGCGGGCGGAGGGACACGGCCTCCTTGAAGGCCTCGGCGGCCTTCTTCGTGCTCCCGGCCTGCAGACTCAGGATGCCGTCGTTGAAGTAGCTCTTGAAGAGGTAGTCCTCGACGTCGTGGTTCTTCGGGTCCTGCTTGCGCAGGTCCCAGAGGAGGCGCTGCGCGCTCTCGTAGTCCTGCTCGTTGTAGGACCGGATCGCCGAGCCGAGGGCGGAGACGGAGTCCCGCGCCCGTGAGAGCGCCTGCGCGGCCTCGGCGTCGTCCGGCCTCGACCTGACGACGAGGTCGAGCGACTTGACGGCGTCGATGTACCGCCCGGCGGCGAGACTCGCGAGGCCCGCGACCCTCGCCTCGTCGAGCTCGGCGGCGCTCACGGCGGGCGCCGACGAGGGGTTCGGCTCCGCGGAGGACTTGAACTGGTCGATGAGGACGAGCGCCTGGTCGTGCCGCGGGTCGTTCGAGGGAATCGCGGTCAGGATCCCGAGCGCCTCCTCGACTTTCCCCTGCTTGAAGAGCGCCTGCGCCGTCTCGAGCGGGTTCTGCACGGGGGCGGCGGCGCCGGAAGGAGCCACGGCCGGGGGAAGGGGAGCCTCCGGCTTCGGCTTGAAGAGGAAGTAGGCGCCGGCGGCGACGCCGACGAGGACGAGGGCGGCCAGACCGATCAGGACCCGGCCGTCCAGCTTCCCGCCTCGCGCGGGCCCCTCGGCCTCGCGCCGCGAACGGGCGACCGGCGCCGGCTCCGCCTCCGGACGGGTCTCGGCCTCCTCCTCCAGCGAGGGGAGGCCGTCCGCGAAGGACGGGCGGACGGGAGACTCCAGCTCGTCGCGCAGGTACGGCTCGGCGGGCGTGTCCGCGCGGCCGGACGGGGACGGGGCCTCTGAGGCGAGGGCTGCGTCGATCTGGTTCAGGTAGTTCCGCGCGGTGGCGTCCGTCTCCGAAACCGTCAGGACGCGGAGGAAGATGTTCCGGGCGGAGGGCAGGTCACCCGCCTCGTAGAGCTGGACGCCCTCGGAGAGAAGGGCGTCCAGCTGGCGGGCGGCCTCGTTCTGCTTCTCGCGTGTGGCGTCGATCCTCCGTGAGGCGTCCTCGTTCGAGAGGTCGATCAGGAATACGCGGCTCCAGAGGTCGATCGCCTCCTGAAGGTGCCCGCGGGCGGCCGCCTCGTCCCCCTGCCTGAGGAACTGGGCGACGCGTGGGTCGACGGCCGACGGGGCGGCGGCGGGAGCCGGGCCCGGTTCGGGGAACGACGGCGGGGCGGGCGACTCGAAACCGTCCGACGCCGGCGACGCGAACGGGTCGACCGAGGAGAAAGGGTCGGGCCCGCCGCCGAACGGATCGGCGGCCGGGGGCTGTCCGGCGGAGAACGAGAAGTCGGTCGCCGGAGCGCCGAACTGGCCGGCCGCCGGCTCCGGGGTCTCGAGCTCCGGAGGTGCCGCGAAGGGATCCGTGGGCGGCGCGAGCTCGGGCGCCGGGGTGGGAGCCGCCGGGGCGAAAGGGTTCGGTCCCAGCTCGTCGAAGCCGAGGCCGTCGAGGCCCGACCCCATGGAGGCGAAGGGATCGGAGGCCTGGACGGGGGGAGCAGTCCAGGTGGTCGCGGGCGTTGCCGGCGGCTGGGGCTCCGGCACGGGCGCCGCGGGGGGGGCCGGGGCCGCCCGGAGCGGCGCTGGGCTCGGCGGCTTCGGCGCGTCCGGCCCGAACCCCAGGCCTTCGAACTCCCCGAGGTCCACGACCGTCCCTGCCGCCACGCCGCGGAGGGAGGAGAGGAGCCGCCGCGCGGGCGTGAAGCGAGCGTCCATCTTCAGGATGAAGTCACAACCCAGCAGGGCGTCCTCGTTCCGGCCCGCCCGCGCCATCTCCAGCGTGTGGCGGAACGTCT
>CALMDF010000504.1 GCA_937864895.1 uncultured Holophagales bacterium
GTTTCCGAGCAGGAGGGCATTCGGCCACTTCGTCCGGACGATGACGGTGGTGCCGGCGGCTCTCACCTCGCTCACGGCCGAGAGGAACGACCTGGCCTCCAGGCCTGGCTCCCGAAGCGGCCGGGTGAGGGAGGAGACGACGTCGGCGGCCGTCAGCGGAGTCCCGTCGTGGAAGGAGACGCCGGGCCGGATCCGGAAGACCCAGGTGTCCGCGTCGGGGTTCGACCAGGACTCGGCGAGGCAGGGCCGCGCCCGCATCTCGGGGTCGAGTGCGACAAGCGGCTCGTACACGTTGCCGAGTTGCTCGATGCTCGCGACCCTGTTCTCGAGGTGCGGGTCCAGCTTCGAGAACGTCGTCGCGAAGCCGACCCGGAGCTCCTCTTCGGGGGCCTTTCGGCAGGAGCTGGCCAGGACGATCACCACGACGGCGAAGGCGACCCGGCCCCCCGGCCCGCGCCCCGGGTGGAACTGGCAACGCCTCGACCCCACGGCCTCGACCGACTGCATCCTGACCAGCCTCCGTGCCGCGATTCTGTCACGAGGAGAGGCGCCTTCGGCGTTGACCGGTTGGGCAATGCGGATAGACTTTGTCCATGAGAGCCGCCGGTCTGCCCATTGCGCTGTTTTGTGTCCTCGTGGGCCCGGCTGGCCCGGCCGGGGCCGACCCCCCCGCGACGCCGGCGCCGAAGCCGGAGTCCGCTCCCCAGCACGTGACCGCCCCGTCGCTCCCAGGCCAGCCGAACAGGGAAGGAACGGTCAGGCCGGAAGGCGGGATGCCCATGGACTCGGAGGGGTATGCCGTCACGAAGCGTTACGACCCCGGCGCAGCCTCGGGGAAGCCCGCACCCCAGTCCGGCTCGAAGGCGGGCGGGAACGCCTCCGGGGCTGCGGCGTCAGGCCCGGCGACGGTGCCGGACATTCCCGTCGGTCCCGCGCCGGCCGGCAAGGGCATCGCGACCGGGGCCAACTACTTCAACCTGAGGGGCTCGGTCGTGGCGCTCGTGCCCGGCAGGTCGGTGACGATCCGCACGGAGAAGACGGGCGTCGAGAACACCTACACGCTCGCGCCGGGGGCGGCCGTCGGCAAGGGCGTCGCGCCCGGACAGCTCGTCCGCGTCCGGGTCCTGCTCCAGGAAAAAGGAAAAGTCGCGGACAAGGTCGACCTCGTTCCACCCCCCTCGCCGTCTCCGGCGAAGAAGGAAGGCCATTCGTGAAGGCTCGTGTCGCACTCCCACTCGGCCTCGTGATCGCGATCGCCGCCGCCGTTCCCGCCGCCGTCCCCGCCGCCGCCCAGCCGGCTCCTGCAAAGGGAGGCGTCGTCGAGACGGGCACGACGAAGCTGACGGCCACGGTCGTCCGCGTCGACATGAAGACCCGCAACGTCGATCTGAAGGACGAGACGGGGAAGGCCTTCACGATCAACGTCAGCGAAGCGGTGAAGAACCTCGACCAGGTCCGGCCCGGCGACGTCGTCAACGCGACCCTCACCGAGTCGATCGTCTACGAGGTGAAGAAGCCGGGGCAGGCCGTGCCCGGCACCACCGCGAAGAAGCCGGACGTTTCGATCAGCAAACCCGGGGAGCCGCCGAAGGGGGCCGGCGGAAAGGTGACGACGAAGACCGGAACCGTCATCGCCCTCGACGAGAAGGCCCAGACCATCCGGTCCAAGGCCGCGGACGGAGAGACGCGGACGATCGGCGTCAACGACCCGTCGCGACTCGTCGGTGTCAAGGTCGGCGATCTCGTGGAGATCACCTACACCGAGGCGCTGGCCTTCTCGGTCGAGAGGTCCCCCGGGAAGTAGCTCTCGCGGAGCCCGGAGAAACCCGCGGCCCGGCCGGAACCCCGTTCCGGCCGGGCCGTTCGACGTCTCAGTAGTGCCCCACCCGGGGAGCGGCGTAGACCGGCGGCCGGACGACGACCGCGCCGCCGCCGTAGCAGCACGACGCCGCGCCCCAGCCCGCCCCGTAGTAGCCGCCGTAGACGCCGTAGCCGTAACCGTAGCCGGCCGTGACGTAGGTGGTGGTCGAGTAGCCTCCGGTCGACTCGCAGGCCGGGAGGACGATCGCGAGCACGACGATGGCCAGGATGCCGACGATGCGGGTGAAGCTCTTCTTCATGGCGTCTCTCTTCCCGGTCACTTCGCCGGCGCGTCGATGGGCCACTGCTGGAGGGCGATGGCCGCCCCGCTGGGGTCGGTCACGATGGCGAGGGTCCCGTTCCTCACCTCGGGCTTCGGGGCCAGGACGACCCGGCCCCCGAGGGACTCGGCCTTCTTCGCCGCGGCGGCGGCGTCGGCCACGCGGACGTAGGGGAGCCAGTTCGACCGGATCTCCTTCCACGGGCTCGCGTAGAGGCCGGCGCGGGGGATTCCGCCGTTCTTGAGGGCGAAGTACTCGACCTTCGTCCCGTCCTCCACGACGTCCGCGGTGTAGCCCAGGGCGCCCTTGTAGAACGCGAGGGCGGCCGGGGCGTCCTCGGCGATGTACTCCATCCAGAGGAACGAGCCCTCGGCGACGAGGCCGGCGTCCGGCGGGTCGCCCCTCGCGATCCTCGCGAGGCCGAAGAGCGCCCCCTGCGAGTCGACGACGACGGCCGCCTTGCCGTAGGAGCCGACGGCCCCGGGTTCGCGGAGGACCTTGCCGTTCAGGCTCCTGACCGCGGCGACCGCCTTGTCGACGTCGGCGACGGAGACGTAGCTCAGCCAGGTCGAGGCGGGGACCTCGGCCTTTCGCGCGGAGACGTCGACGATGCCGCCGACGGGAGCTCCCGCGAGGAAGGCGGCCTTGTAGGGGTTCTCACGCCCCTTCTGGGCCTCGAACGTCCAGCCGAAGAGCCCGCCGTAGAACTTCTCAACGGCCGGGGCGTCGGTCGTGAGGAGGTCGAACCAGACGAACTTGCCGGGGAGCGTGGGGCGCGGGGGCTCCGGCGCAGCGGCCCTGAGCGCCGAGGCCGCGGCCAGCGCGAGGGTCGGGACGAGAAGGGCGGCCGCGAGAGCGAGGCGCCTCCTGGTGGTCCTGTTTTCGTTGAGTGACATCTCGGTCTGCTCCTTCTCGAGGCCGGCGTCGGCCGTGGCTCAGTATCTCTCGTCCACGTAACGGAACGGGTGCTTCGTCTCGACGTAGTCTCCCGGCTTCTGCCTCTTCGGGAGCTTCGCCTTCTTCTCGCGGATCTCCTCGTAGGGGACCCGGCCGAGGAGGTCGGAAATGATGTTCAGGCGCGCCTTCTTCTTGTCGTCGGACCTCGCGACGAGCCAGGGGGCGAAGTCGGTGTCGGTCGCCTCGAACATCTCGTCGCGCGCCCGCGAGTAGTCGTACCAGCGGCTGTACGACTTCAGGTCCATCCCGGTGAGCTTCCAGGTCTTCCGCCCGTCGTCGATGCGCGCCTTCAGCCGGCGCGTCTGCTCCTCGGGGGTGACCTCGAGCCAGTACTTCAGGAGGATGATCCCGGAGTCGACCATCGCCTTTTCGACGAGAGGAGCGCCCTTCAGGAAGGCCTCGACCCTCTCCTCGTTCGTGAAGCCCATGACCCGCTCGACGCCGGCCCGGTTGTACCAGCTGCGGTCGAAGATCACGACCTCGCCGGCGGCCGGGAAGTGCGGCATGTAGCGCTGAGCGTACATCTGCGTCTTCTCGCGGTCGGACGGAGCCGGCAGTGCGACCACCCGGAAGACGCGCGGGCTGACGCGCTCGGTGATCGCCTTGATCGTGCCGCCCTGGCCGGCGCCCGCGCGGCCCTCCCAGACGACGCAGACCTGCGCCCCCCCGCCCA
>CALMDF010000505.1 GCA_937864895.1 uncultured Holophagales bacterium
GGAGGACCCTGTGGGCGGCCCTCATCTCCTCGATGTCGTCGGTGTAATTCGTCCGGACGGTGTAGTCGGGGGTCGTCGTCGACATGCTTGGCTCCCGCGGCGGGCCGACGCGCTCGCCGGGAGCGTCGAAGGCGGCCCGACCGCCTTGGAACTTTAGCATCCGGCGAGGACCCGCGCCAACGACGCGCGCTCCGCGACGGAGTCGCGTCGCGTCGAATCGCCCGGTGGGATTCCACCCTCCGGCCCCCTCGGAGAGAATCGGCCTTCGGTCCGCGACCCCTCCCCGACGCGGCCCGCGACGGAGGCTCCCCGATGCCCTGGCAGAACGACGATCGCTACTCGCGGCAGGTCCTCTTCCGCCCCGTGGGAGAGGCCGGGCAGGCCTGCATCCGGGCGGCCCGCGTCCTCGTCGCCGGGTGCGGCGGCCTGGGGGCCGAGTCCGCGAGCCTCCTCGCCCGGGCGGGGGTCGGCTTCCTCCGGATCGTCGACCGCGACGTCGTCGAGCTCTCGAACCTCCAGCGGCAGGCCCTTTTCGAGGAATCGGACGTGCGGGAGGGGCTTCCGAAGGCCGTCGCGGCGGCGCGACGCCTCGGCCGCGTAAACACCGACGTGACGGTCGAGCCCCTCGTCGCCGACGTCGGACCCGGGAACATCCGGGACCTCCTCGACGGCGTCGACCTCGTCGTCGACGGGTTCGACAGCTTCGAGTCCCGCTTCCTCCTGAACGACGCCTGCGTCGAGAAGGGGATTCCCTGGGTCTACGGAGCCTGCATCGGTTCGACGGGCCTCGCCGCTCTCCTCGTGCCGGGCCGCACCCCGTGCCTTCGCTGCCTCATGCCCGAGATTCCGGAGGCGGGGACCTCCCCCACCTGCGAGACCGCGGGGATCCTCGGCCCGGCGGCGCACCTCGCCGCCTCCATGCAGGCCGGCCGGGCCCTGCGCTGGCTCGCGACGCGCGAGGCGCCGGACGCCGCCGAGGTCGTCTACGCGGACGTCTGGGAAGGGCGCTTCACGCGCGTGGCCCTTCCCTACCGCCCCGAGGAGAGCCGCTGCCCCTGCTGCGTGGAACGGCGGTTCGAGCTCCTCTCCGTCGAGACCCCGCAGACCGCGGGCCTCTGCGGGCGCGATTCCGTCCAGGTCCGCCCGCTCGTCCCGTCGCGCCCCGACTTCGCCGCGATCGCCGAGAGGCTCCGCCCCCACGGGACGGTGCTCGCGAACGAGTACCTCGTGAGGTTCCGGACCGGCGAGCTCGAGCTGACGCTCTTTTCCGACGGCCGGGCGATCGTGAAGGGGACGAGCGACCCGGCGCGGGCCCGGAGCCTCGTGGCGCGAACCTTCGGGGTCTGAATCCCGCCCGGGACCCGCGTCAGTCCCGGGTCAGCACCCTCCGGTCGAGGAACGAGTAGTGCCGCCACGGCCCGCTCATGTGCGAGCCGACGGAGGCGACGAGCGTCGCGGCGAGGTAGAGCTCGAAGCGGGCCACGGGGAAGGCCATTCCGAGGCCGAGGAGCGCGAGCTTGAGGAGCGACGCGACGCCGGCTCCCTGGTAGAGGAAGACACCGCTCTTCGCCAGGTCGACCGCGAGGAGGAGGACGCCGCTCGCGACCGTGAGGACGATCGAGAGGCGGAGATTCTCGTCCGGCACGCCGAAGGCGAGGCCCCCGAGGACGAGGGCCATCGCCGCGATGTGGACGCTTCGCAGCGCCAGCTGCACGGGCCGGGCCCACGGCAACGGCCTCGGAGGCCAGGGGAAGAGAAGGTCCCTCAGACGCCGATTCCCGCGAGCCGGGCGACCGTGATCCGCTCGGAGGTCGTCTTCCCCTGGGTGAAGTTCATGAGGTAGTCGGGCCCTCCCGCCTTCGAATCGGTCCCCGAGAGGTTGAACCCTCCGAACGGGTGGACGCCGACGAGCGCCCCGGTGCAGCCGCGGTTCAGGTAGAGGTTGCCGGCGTGGTACTCGCGCCTGGCCCGGTCTATCCGGTCGATCGAGGTCGAGTAGACCGCTCCCGTCAGGCCGTAGCGCGTGTCGTTCGCGACGGCGAGGGCCTCGTCGAAGCCGTCCACCGGAATGATCGCGAGGACCGGCCCGAAGATCTCCTCCTGCTCGAGGAAGGAGCCCGCCTTCACTCCGTCGAAGATCGTCGGGGCGACGTAATACCCCGGCCGGTCGAGGGCGTGGCCGCCGAGGAGGAGCTTCCCCTCGCCCTTGCCGGTCTCGATCGCCGCGAGGATGCTCTCGCAGGCGCCCGCGTTCGCGACGGGGCCGGTGAAGACGCAGGGATCCTCCCAGGGGTTCCCGACGGGAATCAGCTTCGCCTTCGCGTGGACCATCTCGACGAGCTTCCCGTGGACGCGCCGGTCTACGATGAGCCGCGAGCAGGCCGAGCATTTCTGCCCCTGGAAGCCGAACGCCGAGCGGACGGCCCCGGTCGAGGCGGAGTCGAGATCGGCCGTCTCGTCCACGACGATCGCGTTCTTGCCGCCCATCTCGGAGACGTAGCGGGTCATCCACTTCTTCCCCGGGGCCGGCTTCGCGATGATCTCGTTGATCCGGAGCCCCACCTCGGCCGACCCTGTGAACGAGACGAACCGGACGTCGGGGTGGGTCACCAGGTAGTCGCCGATCTCGCCGCCCGAGCCGGGGACGAGGTTGATGACCCCCGCCGGGACCCCGGCCTCGTGGGCCATCTCGACGAGACGGTACGCCAGGATCGGCGTGTCGGAGCTCGGCTTCAGGACGACGGTGTTCCCCGCGACGACCGCGGCCATCGTCATGCCGCCGAGGATCGCGAGCGGGAAGTTCCACGGCGTGACGACCGCGCCGACGCCGAGCGGGATGTAGGTGTAGCAGTTGTCCTCGGTCGCGAGGCGCGTGAGCGGGTGGTACTGGAAGTGGGTCAGGGCGAGGCGGGCGTAGTACTCGCAGAAGTCGATCGCCTCGGCGATCTCGGCGTCGGCCTCGTACCAGTCCTTCCCGATCTCGAAGGCGAGGAGGGCGAGGAGCTCGAACCGCCGCTCGCGCATCAGGGCCGCGAGGCGGAGGAGGGTCTCGGCCCTCTCCTCCGGGTTCGTCCGCGACCAGCTCGCGAAGGCCGTCTTCGCGGCGGCCATCGCCCGGTCGACGTCGTCGCGCGAGCAGCTCGAGGTCCGGCCGACGACGATCGAGGGATCCGATGGACAGAGCGAGGCGATCGTCTTTGCCGTCTCGACCGGCCTGCCGTCGATGATCGCAGGGTACGTCCGGCCGAAGGTGGCCCGGAGGGCCTCCACGGCGCGTCCGACCCCCTCGACACTCTCCGCCCGACTGTAGTCGTGGATGGGGTCGTTCGCGAAACGCTTCAGGAACATCCAGGCTCCCTGCTCCCGGGTGGCGACCCACCCCGCCGGGGGCGGTCCGCCGTGACCCGGTGAGACGAACTCGCAGTCTAGCATCGGGCCAGGCGCGGTTCCGGCCCCGTTCCCGGAGGCGGAGGTCAGCCGGCCCGGCGGGCGCGCACGAACGTCTGCCCCCCGAGGAGCCACTGCAGCGGCCGGAGCCTGAGGTAGAGCGCCACGGCCCAGGGCCACTTCGGAAGCCGGGATTTCGACGTGAAGGGGAGGAAGCGGACGCGCAGCTCGCGGACCGTGAATCCGGTCGCCTCGAGCGCCTCGACGAGGCTCCGGTCCGTCAGGACGACGACGTGGTCGACGAAGTCGAAATACCGGTGAGGGACGAGCCGGAAGTTCGGCTGAAGGACGAGGAGCTCCCCGCCGGGCCGGAGGATGCGCCGGGCGGCGGAGAGGACGCGGAGGACCTCGGCCGGCGACGCGAGGTGCTCGAGGAAGTTGCTCATGAAGACGGTGTCGGCCGTGCCGTCGGGAATCGACGGAAGGTCGACGTCGCCGTCGACGACGGTCTCGACGCCGGGAGCGGCCGACTCCGCGAGCGTCGGGTTGGCGTCGACGGCGATGCGGCGTGCCGCCTTCACCTCGTTGATGAAGAGGCACGGCCCCGCCCCGACGTCGACGACCGTTCCCCGCTCCGGGATGCGAGGTCCGAAGAAGTCGTCGACGAGGACGCGCCAGACCGCCCGCATCCGGGCCAGCTCCGCCGGCGGGAAGCGGCGGCGGTAGAGCTCTGCCAGCAGCTCTCCGTCAGGGATCCGCGGGTCCTCGGCCTGGGGTGTCCTCACGCGGCGGCCATCGTACGACGCCGTGCGCTCCGACGGCTGCTACGCTGGCGCCGATGACCCACCCGCCTCCCCGGTTCGACCCCGGACGCCGGCGCGCGGTGACGTTCGCCCTCCTCCTCGTGACGGCCCTCGCCTCGTTCGAGTCGACGGTGGTGTCGACGGCGCTCCCGACGATCATCGGGGACCTCCACGGCCTCTCCCTCTACTCGTGGGTCTTCTCCGTCTACCTCCTCACCTCGACGATCTCGATGCCCGTCTTCGGGCGCCTGGCCGACCTCCACGGGCGCCGGCGGATCCTCCTCGTTGCGACCGGCCTCTTCCTCGCCGGAGCGCTCGTCTGCGCTCTCGCCCGCTCGATGCCTCAGCTCATCGCCGCGAGGGCCCTCCAGGGCCTCGGGGCGGGCGGCCTCATGCCCGCCGCGCCCCCGGTCACCGGGG
>CALMDF010000506.1 GCA_937864895.1 uncultured Holophagales bacterium
TCATCTTCTCCTTCTGGGCGCGCCGGGCGTATCGACCGGCTGCCTCCAGGCTGTATGCCAGGAGACTCTCCGCTTTCGCGTCCTTGCGTTTGACCGCCTTCAGGAATCTCGACACCAGGATGTCCGTCAGCTCCTTGTGGGAGTGGTGGGGATTCTCGCTCGAGGGGGAAGCGGACCAAGCGCGCATTCGCCTCGGCCCGCTCAAGATGCGCCCGGTGCTCACCCTGGGGAACTTCGGGTACACGAACAACTTCTACGGCAGCACCGAGGACGAGGCCGAGGACGACTTCACGGCGACGGTGACGGGCGGAGTGAAGGCGATCGTCCCGGTGGGGAGCAAGCTCTTCTTCCGGGGCAACGTCCTGCCGTCGTACTACTGGTACCTGTACAACGAAGACCGGCGGAGCTTCGGGGGGACGTACGACTTCTCGGCTCTCTACTATCTCTCCCGGTTCTCGTTCGAGGGCAGGGTGGGGAGCTACACCTCGAACGTGAACCTCAGCTCCGAGGTCGAGCAGCCGGTGGAGCAGAGCGTTCTCGCGGGGCGCCTCCGTGCCCAGTACGAGCTGGGGAGCCGGACGGCCCTCGTGGGCGACCTGAACCTGGCGAAGCGCAGCTACGGCGGGCCGGGGCTGACCGACGCGGAGCTCGATACCGTCGAGGGCCTCGACGGGACGGACACCGTCTGGAGCATCGGCGTGCGCCGGAAGCTCGGGTCGCGCCTCCTCGTCGGGGTGAGCTACGAGCAGGGAGACCTCGCCTTCGTGAACGAGGGGGAGCTGCGCGACGCGACGAGCACGGGCGTGATGGGGTCGGCCTACCTCGACAAGAGCCGGCTCGACGTGAACGTTTACATGGGATACCGGGAGTTCAGGCCGAAGGACGGGTCGTCGTTCGTGCCGTACGACGGGCCGTCGGGCGGTGCGAACCTCACCTATGCCTTGACGCGCCTCATCTCGGTCGGCGCCTTCGCCCGGAGCAACCTGGTGTCGTCGCTCTACGCCGACAGCGCCGTCTACGACGAGCGGCGGGCGGGGGTCACGTTCGGCATCTCGCCACGGTGGGCGGGGCTCTACGCCACGTACGAGACCGGCTCGAACCGCTACACCGCGCCGACGCTCCAGCCCGACGGCTCGTCGGTGAAGAGGAACGACGACGTGAAGACCCTCCGGGGCGGCCTCCGCGGCCAGGTGACGCGGTACCTGAACATCGGGATCACGGCCGAGAAGTCCGACTACACCTCGAACCTCCCCGGCTTCGACCGCTCGGTCTTCCGCATCGGGACGACGGTCGGCTTCGGCTCCGGGGGTATCGACATCCTCAAGTGAGGGGGGGGCGGTCGCCGGTTCCCGTTCGCGGCTGCTTCACGCCGGCGGCGCGACCTGACAGGTGTGGCTATCTCGGCTGATCGTCTATAGTTACCCCATGTCGGTTGATCTCACGGCCGTATTCAAGCCCGTCCCGGAGGGCTTCATCGCCTTCGTCGAGGAACTGCCAGGCGCCAACGCGCAGGGCGCGACGATGGATGAGGCCCGGACGAATCTCCTCGAAGCGGTGGCTCTGGTCCTGCAGGCGAACCGGGAGCTGGCGGAAGAGGAGCTCGCGAATGCGGACGTCATTCGGGAGCGCTTCCGTCTCTCTGCGTGAAACGCGCCGACCTCGTTCGTCACCTCGAGAAGCACGGTTGCCAGCTCCTCCGGGAAGGTGGCTCACATTCTGTCTTCGTGAACCGGGCGGAGCACAAGGTGTCGACTTTGCCGCGGCATCGTGAAATCAACGACTACCTGGCGGACAAGATCTGCAAGGACCTCGGGGTACCGAAGCCCGGGAACTGAAGTCGAGGCGCTGGACCACGGGCCTCACACCAGGGAAAGGTAGACTCAACTCATGTTCTACGGGTGCCCGAAAGGTCGGGCGCGGGTCGGGTTATGGCTCGCCTGCGGCCACCTCCTCTCTGTCCTCGTCGCCCTTCCCGCCGCGGCCCAGACCCCCACGGCGAACTACCTCATCGGCCCGAAGGACCTCCTCGAGATCAAGGTCCAGGAGATCCCGGAGCTGAACGTCGAGCGGCGGGTCCAGGACGACGGGTCGATCGACCTGCCGCTCCTCGGGCTGGTCCCCGTCTCGGGGTCGTCGCCCATGGACCTGCGCGACCGGCTCACGGCCCTCCTGACGGCGAAGTACGTGAACCAGGCGTACGTCACGGTGAACGTGAAGGAGTACGCGAACCGGCCGATCCTCATCCTCGGCGGGGTCGTCCGCCCCGGGGCGCTGAACCTCTCGGGCCGCTGGACGCTTCAGCAGGCGATCCTGAACGCGGGGGGGCTCGCCCCCGGCGCCGGGAAGAAGATCGCCATCCTCCGGACGGCGGACAACGGCCTGACCGACCGGCTCGAGGTGGACTCGGACGAGCTCTTCGTGCGGCTGAACCCGGTGTGGAACGTCCCGATCTACCCCGGCGACGTCGTGAACGTGGGGACGCGACAGGAAATCGTCATCTACTTCCTCGGCGAGTTCAAGACGACGGGCGCCGTGAAGGTGATGAGCGACGAGAAGCTCACGCTCCTCCGGATGGTCGCCCGCGTGGGCGGCCTGACGGACCGGGCCTCGAAGGGGAGCGTCCGCGTCAAGCGGACGGGCGCCGACGGGAAGACGGTGGAGATCGAGGCGAACTACAGCCGCATCCTGGCGGGGAAGGACCCCGACCTCGAGCTTCAGGCCGACGACGTCGTCATCGCGAAGGAGTCGCTCTTCTGATGGGGAACCAGCTCGACGACGTGACGAACCGGCGCGAGGACGAGGAAGAGCCGGGAATCGACGTCAGGCGCTACCTCGACCTCTTCCTCAGGCACTGGAAGCTCGTCGTGGCGGTGGTGGCGGTGGTGGCCGGCATCGCGATGGTGAGGACCTACCTCACGCCCCCGGTCTACCGCGCCGCGGCCGTCATCTCGGTCGAGCGCGACAAGATTTCCCTTGGCGACGTGGGCCTCGGCGAGGGGATGTTCACGATGCGGGACCCGGACTTCATCCCGACGCAGATAAGGATGATCCGCGGGCGCGACGTCCTCGAGCAGGTGGTTCTCGCCCGCCAGGGGGGCGAGGCGGTGGGGAAGGGGCCGGACGCCGAGGCCGCCCGCGAGATGCAGGTGAGCCGGATGATCAGCGCCCTCGGCTCGCGGCTCGAGGTGACCGGGGTGCCGGGGACGACGCTCATCGAGGTGGCGTCGAAGTCGAACTCGCCGAAGGAAGCCGCCGACACGGCGAACGCCGTCGTGGAGGCGTTCGTGACCTGGTCGCGCGAGTCGCGGATCGACCAGGCGACCCAGGTGTCGAAGTTCCTCGAGGCGCAGATCGAGCACCTGAAGAAGGACGTGCAGGACAAGGAGCGCAAGCTGGCCGACTTCGGCCGCTCGCGTGACATCGTCTCGATGGACCCGGGGACGAACGTCTCGATGCAGAAGCTGGAGACGTTCAACAAGGACTACGCCGGGGCCGTGGCCGACCGGGTGAACAAGGAAGCCCGCCTGCAGCAGCTGAACGCGATGAGCCCGGAGTCGATCGCCGACCAGGACCCGGCGGTGGCGACGGCGCGGGCCGAGCAGCAGAAGCTGGAGCGCGAGTACGCGGAGAAGCTCTCGATCTGGAAGCCCGACTTCCCGGCGATGAAGCAGCTGAAGGCGCGGATCCAGAAGGGGCAGGCCTACCTCGACACGGCCGCGAAGGACTCGGCCCGCAAGGCCCGGGAGCAGGCGCGGGTGGAGCTGGAGAGCGCGAAGAAGCGCGAAGAGGTGATCCGCGGGGTGCTGCGCAGCCAGACGTCGGAGACGCTGGGGCAGAACGTGAACGCGGTGGAGTTCGGGAGCCTGAAGGTGGAGAGCTCCGCCTCGCGGACGCTTCTCGAGACGATGCTCCGCAAGCAGGCCGAGATGGAAGTGGCGGCCCGGATGGCGGGGACGCGCCAGTCCACGGCGCAGATCGTCGAGAAGGCCGCGACGCCCGAGTACCGGTGGTACCCGTCGTACCGCAAGAACCTCGAGAAGGCGCTCGTCCTGGGGGTCTTCCTCGGGCTGGGGCTCGTCCTCCTCGTCGACTTCCTCGACCGGAGCGTGAGGACGCAGGACCAGGTGGAGAAGTTCCTGAAGCTGCCGGCGCTCGGGACGATTCCCGCGGTGGGAACGGCCGGGGGCTCGGCCTACGGGTACGGCTACGGGGGGCGCCGGAAGGCGGCGGCCGCGGCGAAGGAGAAGAAGGAGGCCGGGGCGAAGGGGGCGAAGGACGAGGGGACGGTGGAGCTGATTCCCCACACGAACCCCCGCTCGGTCGTCACGGAGGCCTACCGGGCCTTCCGCACGCTCCTGCTTCTCTCGCGGGCGGGCGGGCTGAAGTGCGTGGTGGTGACGTCGGCGATCCCCGGCGAGGGGAAGACGACGACGGCGCTGAACCTCGCGGTGACGCTCGCGCAGCTGGGGCGGCGGACGATTCTCTTCGACGCCGACCTCCACAAGCCGAGGGTCCACTCGGTGCTGAAGATCTCGAACCGCAAGGGGCTCGTCTCCATCCTGGCGGAAGGGGCGAAGCTGGAGGAGGTGCTCCAGCCGACG
>CALMDF010000507.1 GCA_937864895.1 uncultured Holophagales bacterium
GCACCACGAGCAGGACCTGCGGGCCATGGGCGGCCTGAAGCCGAGGATCCCGAGGACGTACCTGACGATGATGGTCGCCACGGTGGCGATCGCCGGGATCCCGCCCCTCGCCGGCTTCTTCTCGAAGGACCAGATCCTCGGGGCGGCCTTCGGGGCCGGCCACCCGGCCCTCTTCGCCGTCGGGCTCGTCACGGCCGGCATGACGGCCTTCTACATGTTCCGCCTCGCCCGGATGACCTTCTACGGCGAGTTCCGCGGGCCGGAGGGCGGGGAGAAGAAGGTCCACGAGTCGCCCGCGACGATGACGGTCCCGCTGATCGTCCTGGCCGCGGGTTCGCTCCTCCTCGGGTTCCTCGGCGTCCCCGAGGCCCTCGGCGGCTCGAACCGCTTCGTCGAGTTCCTCGCGCCGTCCCTCGCCGCGGCACACCCGCACCACGTCTCCCACGCCACGGAGTACGTCCTGATGGCCCTGTCGGTGGCCGTCGCCCTCGCCGGCATCCTGCTGGCCTGGCGCTGGTACGGCGCCCCGGGCGCCACGGCGGAGGTGCCCAGCGCCGCGGCGCAGGCCTTCCACGCGAAAACCGGCGTCCTCGGCCGCCTCGTCGAGAACAAGTGGTTCGTCGACGAGGGGATCGAGGCGGGCGTCCTCGGCCCCTTCCGGAAGATCGGGACCTTCCTCTGGCGCGGCTTCGACTCCCTCTTCATCGACGGGATCGCGAACGCATCCGCCTTCCTCGTGGAGCTCGCGGGGGACCTCCTCCGTTTCTTCACGACCGGCAACGTCCGTAACTACGCGCTGAGCTTCTCGCTCGGCGTCCTCGCCCTCGTGGTCTACGTCTTCCTGCGGTAGGAGAGCATGCTCGACTCCAGCACCTCCATCCAGTGGCTCGGGGCCGACATCCTGACGACGCTCGTCTTCCTGCCGTCGCTCGGGGCCCTGGTCCTCCTCTTCCTCTCGAACGAGGCGAAGAACGCGATCCGCGCCGTGGCCCTCGTCACGAGCGGCGCGACGCTCGCCGTGTCGGTCGCCGTCCTCGCGAAGTTCAACCCCGCCGTCGCCGGCCTGGAGGCCTTCCGGCCCCTCCTCGTCGACCGGCCCTGGATCCCGCGGTTCGGTATCCGGTACCTCCTCGGGGTCGACGGCATCTCGCTCGTCCTCGTCGTCCTGACGACGCTCCTGACGTTGTGCGTTCTGATCTTCTCCTTCGGGCAGACGATCCCGAAGCTGCGCGGGTACGTGGCGGCGTTCCTCGTCCTCGAGACCGGGATGATCGGGAGCCTCGTCGCGCTCGACGCGGTCCTCTTCTACGTCTTCTGGGAAGTGATGCTCATCCCGATGTACTTCATCATCGGGATCTGGGGCGGCAAGCGTCGCATCTACGCGACGATGAAGTTCGTCCTCTTCACGCTCGCCGGGTCGCTCCTGATGTTCGTCGCGATCCTCTTCGCCTCGGGCGTCCACGCGAGGACGACCGGCATCCTGAGCTTCTCCCTCCTCGAGTGGATTCCCGCGGCGTCCTCCGGCGCCTGGGGGCTCACGGCGGCGCAGTCGGGTCTCCTCTTCTGGGCGTTCGCCGTCGCCTTCCTCGTGAAGGTCCCCCTCTGGCCCCTCCACACCTGGCTGCCCGACGCCCACGTCGAGGCGCCGACCGGCGGCTCGATCATCCTCGCCGGGGTCCTCCTCAAGCTCGGGACGTACGGCCTCCTCCGGTTCGCGATCCCCCTCTTTCCCGGGGCCGCCGCGCGCTACACGCCCCTCATCGCGGTCCTGGCCCTCGTCGGCGTCGTCTACGGCGCCTGGGTCGCCGCCGCCCAGAAGGACATGAAGAAGCTGGTGGCCTACTCGTCCGTGAGCCACCTCGCCCTCGTCGTCCTCGGGATCTTCGCGGGGAACGTCACGGCCGTCTCCGGCGCGGTCATGCAGATGGTCGGCCACGGCCTGACCACCGGGCTCCTCTTCCTCCTCGTCGGCGTCCTCTACGAGCGGCGCCACACGCGGGAGATGGCCGACTACGGCGGGGTCGCCTCGCAGGTCCCCGTGACGACGACGCTGTTCGTGATCGCCGTCCTCGGCTCGGTGGGCCTGCCCGGCCTCAACGGCTTCGTCGGCGAGTTCCTGATCCTCGCCGGGGTCTTCAAGGCTAACGTCGCCTGGGCGGCGGTCGCGGCCACGGGGCTCATCCTCGGGGCGATCTACCTCCTGACCCTCGTCCAGAAGGTCTTCTGGGGCCCGAACCGGGTCAAGGCGAACCTCGGGCTCACCGACATCAACGGCTGGGAGTTCGCGGGGGCGTTCCCGATGATCGTCCTCGTCGTCGTCCTCGGGGTCTGGCCCCAGCCCGTCCTCGACCTCGTCCGCAACTCCGTCGAGACGGTCGTCCAGATCGCGGCCGTCCGGATGGTCCCGTGACGTCCGCCGCCGAGAGGAGCTGCTGAACGTGTCCGGCTTCCTTCACGTCTCCCCCGCCGACCTCGCCACCGTGGGGCCCGAGATCGTCCTCTGCCTCCTCGGCATGGCGCTCGTCCTCCTCGACGCCTTCGCGAAGGGCCTCCGGCCGGCCTTCCCGTACGTGACGCTCGGCGGCCTCGCGCTGGCGAACTTCCTCGGCGGCTACGCGCCCGGGAGCGCCTTCGCGGGCGCCATCGAGGGCTCCGAGCTGACCCGGTTCGTCGACCTTCTCGCTCTGGCCGCCGTCGCCCTCGCGACTCTCGGCGCCGACGCCCTCCTCACCCGCCACAAGCGGAACCAGGGCGAGTTCTACGCGCTCCTCCTCTGGTCGGCGTCCGGCCTGATGCTCATGGTGAAGGGGAACGACCTCCTCGTCGTCTTCCTCGGCCTCGAGCTGATGTCCATCGCCCTCTACGTCCTGGCGACGTGGTACCGCGAGCTCCCCGAGGCGGCCGAGGCGGGGATGAAGTACTTCCTGATGGGGGCGCTCGCCTCGACGTTCTTCCTCTACGGGATCGCGACCGTCTACGGGCGGCTCGGCTCGACGCGCCTCACGGCGCTGAAAGGCTCGCTCGCCGGCGGCGAGGGCTTCTCCGACCCGATGCTCCAGGTCGGCCTCCTGGCGATCGTCGCGGCCCTCGCCTTCAAGATCGCCCTCGTGCCGTTCCACTCCTGGGCGCCCGACGTCTACCAGGGGATGACGACGCCTGCCGTGGCCTTCCTCTCCACCGCGCCGAAGGCGGCCGCGGTCGTCGTTGCCGTGAAGGTCCTCGCAACGCTCGCGCCGTCGGGGCTCGGTGAGCCCTGGCGGCCGCTCCTGTCGGTCCTGGCGATCCTCTCGATCCTCTTCGGGAACGTCGTCGCCCTCGCCCAGCGGGACCTGAAGAGGATGCTCGCCTACTCGGGCATCGCCCAGATGGGCTACGTCGCGATCGGCCTCGCGACCTTCGACGGCGCGGCCTTCGAGGGGATCCTCGTCTTCCTCGCCGGGTACCTCGCGACGAACATCGCCGCCTTCCTCGCCGTGGCCGCCCTCTCGAACGGCGAGACGGAGCCGCACCCGCTCGCCGACCTCGCCGGCATGGGACGGCAGCGCCCCTTCGCCGCCTCGGTCCTGACGCTCGCGATGCTCTCTCTCACCGGCCTCCCGCCGACGGTCGGCTTCATCGGGAAGCTCCTCGTCTTCCGGGCCGCCATCGACGCCGGCCTCATGACACTCGCTCTCGTCGGCATCTTCGGGAGCCTCGTCTCGGCGGGGTACTACCTGCGGGTCGTCTACACCCTCTGGATGAAGGAGCCGAGCCGCGAGGTCGCCGCCCCGGAGGAGGACGTGCTCTCGGGGGCGGCCTACATCCTCGTCGCCGCCGCCATGCTCGTCCTCGGCGTCCTCCCGAGACCGCTCCTCGACCTCGCCCGGGCCGCCATCCAGTCCCTCCCCCACTGATCGCCATGCTCGCGCCGCCGGTGGGAACGGGAGAGCCTGAAGGGGCACTCCCGTGACCGCCGCGGGCGCGAAGCCGCGACGGGACCGCCTCTCCGAGGCGACGATCCTCCGGCTCTCGCTCCTCCTGCGCTGCCTCCGGGTCCTCGTGGACGAGCGGCTCGACACCGTTTCGTCGCTCGCCCTCGCCCAGCGCTTCGGAATGAACGCTGCGCAGATCCGGAAGGACCTCGCGCACCTAGGCGAGTTCGGCGTCCGGGGCGTCGGCTACCGGGTCGCGGACCTCCGGGCCCGCCTCTCCTCGATCCTCGGGCTGGACCGGGTCCGGGTCGTCGTCATCGTCGGCGCCGGGAACCTCGGGCAGGCGCTCGCCGACTCGAAGAACTTCAACGGAGAATCGTTCCGCGTCGGCGCCCTCTTCGACGTGGACGGCCGAAAGGTGGGCGGGCGCTCGCGGACAGGGATCCCGATCCGCCACGCCGGGACGCTCCCCGAATCCGTCGCCGAGCTCGGGGCCGAGATCGGCGTCCTGGCCGTCCCCGCGGAGGGAGCCGAAGAGGCCGCCCGGGCGCTGGCGGGGGCCGGGATCCGCGGCATCCTGAACTTCGCCCCCGCGAACCTCGGGCCCGTGCCCGGCGCGACCGTCAGGAACGTCGACCTGACCCTCTCCCTCGAGACACTCGCGATTCACCTGGGCGCGGGCGGCTGAGCAAGGCCCCGCGCGGGCGCCGGGAGCGGCGCCCACGCGGGAGACGCGGGTCAGGACTCGAGGGCGACCTTCTTCGCGCGCGAGAACGCCTCCGCGCGGCGCGAGTCGTTCGGACGGTCATCCGAGATCTGACCGTCGCGGATCCGGATGATCCGCCTCGCGTGCGCGGCGATGTCTTCCTCGTGGGTGACGAGGACGATGGCGTTCCCGAGCTCGTTCAGCTCGCGGAAGAGCCGCATGATGTCCTCGCCCGTCTGGGAGTCGAGGTTCCCCGTCGGCTCGTCGGCGAGGAGGATCGAGGGGTTTGTCACGAGGGCCCTCGCGATGGCGACCCGCTGGCGCTGGCCGCCCGAGAGCTCGTTGGGGTTGTGGTGCGACCGGTCGGTCAGCCCGACGTGGGCGAGCGCCTTCTCGGCCTTCTCGCGCCGCTCCTTGCGCGGGAGGCCGGCGTAGACGAGCGGAAGCTCCACCTGCTGGAGGGCGTTCGTCCGCGGCAGGAGGTTGAACGTCTGGAAGATGAACCCGATCTCCTTGTTGCGGATCCGCGCGAGCTCGTCGTCGTCGAGGTTCTGGACGAGGTGCCCGTTCAGGAGGTAGCTGCCGGCGGTGGGCGTGTCGAGGCAGCCGATGAGGTTCATCAGGGTCGACTTCCCCGAGCCCGACGGGCCCATGATCGCGACGTACTCGCCGCGGTCGATGGTGAAGGTGACCCCGCGGAGGGCGCGGACCTTTTCCTCGCCCACGACGTAGGTCTTCTCGATCTCCCGCATCTCGATCAGCATCGACACGGCATCACCCCAGGAAAGCGGCCGCGAGAGCCGCCTTTCCGAGCACGTAGACCGCCCAGAGGACGACGGGGACCGCCACGGCTCCGCCCGCGGGCATCGCCGGGAGCTTCTTCATCCCGACGACGAGGAGCGCGAGGGTGGCGAGGCTGAAGATGTCGATCGAGGAGGCGATCGAGGAGAGAAACACCGGCGCGTCGGGCGGGAGGAAGGCCCCGACGTTCGATTTCAGGGTCTGCTGGATGGAGAACTGCGTCTCCGAGGCGTCGGCGAGCGACGCGAGGATCGGGATCGCGACGACGAGGCCGATCACGTTCGGGAGGTTCGCGTGGCCCCAGACCGAGAGGACCTGCGGGAAACGGGCCTCGGACCCAGAGGCCCGCGCTCCGCCCCAGAGGACGAGGGCGACGAAGAGGAACATCAGGGCCGACGTCGGGACCCCCCAGGCGGCGGCCTTCGCCGGCGTCCGCTCCGATCGGGCCGCCATCTCCCGGATCTGCTCGTCCGAGATCGACTGCCCCGTCTTCGCGGCCCTCGCGTCGAACATCTCCCGCATCGTCCGCTCCATGTCGATCTTCGGGGTCGAGACGAGGACGACGACGCCGATCCCGGCGAGCCAGAGGAGGAAAGGAAGCCACCACGTGGGGCGGTGGACGAGCCCCGCGAACGTGTTCGCGGGGCTCGTGAAGGTCCCCGCTATCGCGGCGAGAGGGGACGGCCCCTCGGCCGGCTCTCCCGGCGCGGACGGCCCCGCGCCGGGTGCGAGTTCGTTCACGGGCGCGCCCCCTCCTCCGTCGCGTAGGTCGACATGGAGTCCGGGAGGCCTGCCAGCTCGACGTTCTTCGTCGGGAGGAGGTCGCCGATCGCCTTGTGCCAGGAGACCATCGACTTCAGGTAGCCGGCAATCGCCAGGAGCTCGTTCGACCGCGCGGTCGTCAGGTCGTTCTGGACCTGCGCGACGGTGAAGGAGGTCGTCATGCCGTTGTCGAACTTCTTGCGCTCGGCGTCGAGGTTGCGGTCGGCCAGCTCGCGGGCCTTCTTCGCCGCTGCGACCGAGCGCCGGGCCGTGTCGACGTTGCGGGCCGCGGTGCGCACCTCGAGGGCCAGGTTCTGCTTGAGGAGGGCGAGGTTCGTGTTCGCCAGCTCGAGGTCGGTGGCGGCGATCGCGGCGTTCGCCTTGGCCGTCCGGTTCCGGAGGGGAACGGAGAAGTTGAGGCCGACCGACCAGTTCGGGTAGTCCCAGCTGCCGATCTGCGAGAAGGCGTCCGAGTAGCTCGAGCCTTCCTTGACGGCGTCGTTGTTGAAGCCGACGCCCGCGAGCCCGTACGTGCCCCTCGCGTCGAGGCGCGGCTTGAGCTCGTTGCGGTTGTAGACGAGGCTGATCTTCCGCGACTCGATGGCGACGAGGGCCTGCTTCACCTCCGGCCTGACCTCGAGGGCGGACCGGATCCCCGCCTCGACGTCGATCTCGACCTTCTCCTCGGAGGGCTTGTCGGTCGGGACGATCGGACGGTTCCAGGCGGAGAGGTCGGTGACGTTCAGGAGCCGCTTGAGGCGGTCCTGGGCGTCCCCGATCTGCCCTTCCGCGAGGATGATCTCCTGCTCGCGCTGGGCGATCGTCACCTCGGTCTGGACGATCTCGATCGGGGCGAGGGCCCCGACGTCGATCTTGATCTTCGTGATCCGGTTGAAGTCTATCGCCCTCTCGAGCGCCTCCTTCTTGGAGTCGAGGTTCGCGAGGGCGTACACGAGGTCCCAGTAGGCGTTCTCGACGAGCTGCACCGCGGTCTGCACGCTCGCGACGAAGTCCCACGCCGACGAGTCGCGCGAGAGGCGGCTCTGGACGACGAGCCGGGTGTTCACGTCCCGTCCGAACCCCCTGAGGAGCGGCTGCGTGACGGACGCGGTGAGGCCGGACGAGAACGTCGGGTTGATCTCGACGTAGCCCGGGATCGTGGTCTGGGTCGGGGAGTCGGACCGAAGACCGGTGAGCCCGAGGCTGTACTCCGTGCCGAGCTCCGTCAGCCCGCCGATCCCGAGCTCGAAGCGCTGCGACTCGGAGGCCGGGGCCTGGAAGCTGCTCGTGGTCGGGGTCTCTCTCCGCGCCGCGTTGACGTCGGCCGAGACGATCGGGTCGAAGATGCCGGAGGCCGCGCCGATGCCGAAACCCGACCGCTGGTAGTTGAGGGAGGCGACGTCCAGGTCGAGCGCGTTCCTGAGCGCCAGCTCGATGGCCTGCGAGAGGCTCAACTCGATCCTCTCCCCCTCGGGGAGGGGCTGCGCCTGTCTCTTCCCGCTCTCGATCGGAACGGTCACCCGGGCGCTCTCACCGGTCGCGAGGGCGGCACCGCTCCAGAACGGGGTGAGGGCGAGGAGCGCGGCCGCGGCCGCGCGGCGCGGGAAACGGCGCTCCCGATCGTCGATCTTCAAGGCGTCCTCCTTGCAGGTGTATCCACGCCAATCCCTTACGAAGAAGGGGGGAAAAAGTTTCCGGTGAGGGGCGGTTCGGGGTCGTGGCAGGCGTATCTCCTCCCCCCGGGTCCGCCCTCCGAGGTTTCGGGCGGGAGCTCGGACCGGCAGGCCGGGCCCGCGCGGGGGCAACGGGGGTGGAAAGGGCATCCGGGAGGGGGGTTGGAGGGCGAGGCGGGTTCCCCGGCGACCCTCCGGCGCCGGACGGCGTCCGGGTCCGCCCGGCGGCCGGGGCCCGGCCGCGAGGCGAGGAGGAGCGCGGTGTAGGGGTGCCGCGGGGAGCCGAGGACCTCTTCCGTCGGCCCCTCTTCGACGATCCGCCCGAGGTACATGACCGCGGTCCGGGTCGCGAGATGGCCCACGACCCCGAGGTCGTGCCCGATGAAGAGGTAGGCCGGCCTGGACGGCGTCGTCTCCTGCAGCTCGATGAGCAGGTTCAGGACCTGGGCGCGGATCGAGACGTCGAGAGAGGAGACCGGCTCGTCGAGGACGACGAGCCTGGGCCCGGTGGCGATCGCCCGGGCGATGGCGATCCGCTGCCGCTGCCCGCCGGAGAACTCGCCGGGCCTCCGGTCGGCCGCCTGGGGAGGGAGCCCGACGACGCGGAGGAGCTCGCGGACCCGCTCGCTGCGACCGGCGGACGTTCCGATGCCGTGGATGGCGAGGGGCTCGCCGACGATCGCGCCGACGCTCATCCGGGGATTCAGCGAGCTGCCCGGGTCCTGGAAGACGACCCCGACGTCCCGTCGCGCCCGGTTCAGCTCGCCCGGGGGGAGCGCGAGCCAGTCGCGCCCGTCGAATCGGACCTCCCCGCGATCGGGCGCCAGGAGACGCAGGACGAGCCTCGCGGTCGTGCTCTTCCCGGAGCCGGACTCTCCGACGAGGGCGAGCGTCTCGCCGGGTGCGAGGTCGAACGAGACGCCCTCGACGGCGCGGACCTCCCGGCGCGTGCCACCCCAGAGGACGGGCCGTGGGGAGCGGAAGGCCTTCGCGAGACCCCGGACGGAGAGGAGCGGCTCCTGTGTCACGAGCCTTCCTTCTCCGCTCCGAAGCAGGCGACGCGGCCGCCGGGACGCGGCGTCGCCGCCGGGCGCTCGACGGCGCACCGGCCGAAGGCCTCCGGACACCTGGGCGCGAACCGGCAGCCGGGCGGCCACGAGCCCGGCTCCGGGACCGTGCCGCCGATGGCGGGGAGCCTCGCCCTGCCGACCCCGTCCCCCGCGCCGGGGCGCGACGCGAGGAGAGCCCGGGTGTAAGGGTGCGCCGGCGCGGAGAGGAGAAGATCGACGGGCGCCTCCTCGACGATCTCGCCCGCATACATCACGAGAGCCCGCT
>CALMDF010000508.1 GCA_937864895.1 uncultured Holophagales bacterium
GGCCTGCGGGTTCCAGCGGTAGTGGAAGTCGTTCCCGAAGGATCCCTGCGGCCCGCCGTGGATGAGGAAGGCGACGGGGTACCTCTTCGCCGGGTCGAAGTCGACGGGGTGGACGAGGTACCCGTAGACGGTGTCGCCCTTGGCGCCCTTGAAGGAGAACTGCTCGGGCTTTCCGAAGCGGGCCGCGGCGACCTTGGCGTCGTTGATCGTCGTGAGCTTCTCGAAAGCGCCGCCGGCAACCGGCATCGCGTAGAGCTCCGTCGGGCCGAGGAGCGAGTGACGGGCGAAGAGGATCCGGTCCCTGCCGATGGGCTGGGGGGCGTCGATCGAGCCGTCCGCGGCCAGGATCTTCGCCTTGCCGCTGGCGGCGTCGATCGCGAAGAGCGCCTTCTGCCCGAGGTGGTCGGCGGTCGCATAGAGCGACCTGCCGTCGGCCGACCAGGTGATCCCGGCGGGCGAGCGGTCGTCGTTCTTCCCGTCGCCGGCGCGAAGCGTGTACGAGCGGTCCTTGCCCGTCGCGAGGTCGCGCAGGACGACCTCGTACCGGTCGGCCTCGTAGCCGGCGCGGCTCATGGCGAGGTACGCGAGGGTCTTCCCGTCGGGGGAGAAGCGCGGCGTGGCGTCCCAGGCGGGGTTCGCCGTGATCCGCTTCGGGGCGGCCGAGCCGTCCGTCGGGACCTCCCAGAGGTCGAAGTTCGTCGACCAGGCCTCCTCGCGGCCGACGTCCTTGCAGGTGAAGACGAGCTTCCTGCCGTCGGCAGTCACGGCGATCTCGTCGAGGCCGCCGAACGGCTTCGTCGGCGCGTCGGCGTCCATCTGCGGCATCAGGTCCTTCGCGGGGCCGGCGGCCTTGCCGTCGGCGCCGAGCGGGAGGACGAAGACGTGGTTCCTGCGGCCGTCCTTCCAGGTGTCCCAGTGGCGGACGAAGAGGCGGTCGAAGAGCATCCCGCTCGACTTGACCGCTTCCTTCACCTCGAGCGCCTTCTTCGTCTCGGCGGGGCTCTTCCCGGGGAAGACCTCCATCGAGAGGACGAGGAGCCTGCCGCCGGGAGCGACTTCGAGGTTGTCGACGTCGAGGGGCTCGGACGTTACCTTCTCGGCCTCGCCCCCCGCGAGCGGGAGGTTCCAGACCTGCTGCGAGCCGCCGCGCGTCGAGAGGAACCAGAGGCTCTTCCCGTCGGCCGCCCAGCGGGGATTCGTGTCGCCCGCCTCGTGCGTCGTGAGACGCCGGACGGCCTTCGTCTTCAAGTCGAGGAGCCAGAGGTCGGTCCGCCCCTTGTTGGCGGCGAGGTCCGTCGTCCTGAGGACGAACGCGGCCAGCGTCCCGTCGGGGGAGACCTGGGCGTCGGAGATCCGGTCCATGGCGAGCATGTCGTGGATGGAGAAGGGGTGGGTCTCGGCGGCCGCGCCCGGGAGGGCGACGAGGAGGACCGCGAGGAGGAGGAGCGGGGTGCGCAAGCGGCGGAGCATGCGCGAATCGTAGCCCGAGACGGGGGAGTGTGACGGCCCGGGAACGCCCGAAAGCGCCCGGTCGCTCTAAGATCCGCGACGAGGAGTCACAGTGAAGGGAATCATCCTGGCCGGCGGCTCCGGCACGCGCCTGCACCCCGTCACCCGAGGGGTGAGCAAACAGCTCGTCCCGGTCTACGACAAGCCGATGATCTACTACCCCCTCTCGACGCTCATGCTGGCGGGGATCCGGGAGATCCTCGTCATCACGACGCCCCACGAGCAGGAGGGTTTCCGGAGGGTCCTGGGGGACGGCTCCCAGCTCGGCCTCTCCGTCTCCTACGCCTCCCAGCCGAGCCCCGACGGCCTCGCGCAGGCTTTCCTCATCGGCCGCGAGTTCGTGGGCTCGGGCCGGGTCGCCCTCGCCCTCGGGGACAACATCTTCTACGGGCACGGATTCCCGGAGCTCCTCAAGGCCGCCGCCGCCCGGGAGACGGGCGCGACGGTCTTCGCCTACAGGGTCCGGGACCCGGAGCGGTACGGCGTGGTGGAGTTCGGCCCCGACGGGCGCGCGGTGAGCCTCGAGGAGAAGCCGGCGAAGCCCCGGTCGCCCTACGCGGTCACGGGGCTCTACTTCTACGACAACAGGGTCCTCGAGATCGCCGCGAACCTCGAGCCGTCGCCGAGGGGGGAGCTCGAGATCACCGACGTGAACCGCGCCTACCTCGAGCGGGGAGAGCTGAACGTCGAGGTCCTCGGGCGGGGCGTGGCCTGGCTCGACACCGGCACCCACGCCTCGCTCCTGCAGGCCTCGAACTTCATGCAGGCGATCGAGGAGCGGCAGGGGCTGAAGGTGGCCTGCCTCGAGGAGGTCGCCCACCGGATGGGCTACATCGGCGCTCGCGAGGTCCGCGAGATCGCTCTCTCGATGAAGAACAACGAGTACGGGCAGTACCTGCTCCGGCTCCTGGACGAGGAGGCGGAGGCGGGCGCACGAACGGGAGGGTGACCGTGGACGACCTCTTCACCGCCGCCGACCTCGCCGCGATGGCCCGGCTCGGCATCGATTCCGCCGAGGCCGAAAAGCACGTCGCCCTTCTCACGCACCCGCCCGCGGCGGCTCCTCTCGCGAGGCCCTGCACGCGCGGGGACGGCCTCGAGAGGCTCCCGGAGGAGCGCCATCGCGACCTCCTCACCCTCTTCGAGGAGGCCGAGAAGGCGGGCCGGCTCTCGAAGTTCGTCCCCGCCTCCGGCGCCGCGACCCGGATGTTCCAGTCGCTCCGGAAGGCCCTCGACGACCCCGGCGCGACCTGGTTCGACTGGACCGACCGGGCGGCGAAG
>CALMDF010000509.1 GCA_937864895.1 uncultured Holophagales bacterium
ACGGAAGTGGATCCGGCTCACCTCGTCGATCGAGAGGGGGTGGACGTGCTCGATGTTCCCCTGCATGAGCCACTGGAAGCCGTCCCGGATGCCGAGGACGCTGACCCCTTCGAGCTGGGCGCGGATCGTCGCCGCGCTGATGACGCTGTTGATGCCGGGCGCCGGCCCGCCGCCGACGAGGATCGCCAGGTTCTTGTGCTGGCTCGTGGTCATGGGGCCTCCGTCAAGGGGCGGAAGTGTACGGCAGGGGTGCGCGGAGCTCCGGGACGCCGCCGGCCCGCCGCCTCCTGATGACATACTTCGGGGGGTGATCGCCCGTCAGACGAACGGTCCCGCCGGGAGACGCCGCCTCGCGCGGTTCGTCCGGGCGCTCCCGGTTCTCCTGGCGGGCGTCTTCTTTCTGGCCTGTGTCCTTCCCGGGGTGACGAGGACGTCCCGGGAACGGGTGGGCCGGGCCGCGGGCTCCCTTCCCCTCGATTCGAGGGAGGCGCGGGAGAGGGCGTTCGGCGCGGACTACGTGCGCGCGATCGAGGAGATCAAGCGCGTCCTCCCGGAGGGGGGCGCCTACCTTCTCGCGGCGGACGGGGTGGTGATCACCGATTACGTGGCCTACGACCTGGCGCCGCGGAAGGCGCTCCTCGTGGACGGCGGCCGGCCCACGGTCCGGACGCTTCGCGCGAGGCGCGACGCGACCGGGCTCCCTCCGTTCTCCGTCGTCGTTCCGGGCTCCGGCGCGCCGCCGCGCCTCGTGGCGACCTCGACGCTGACCGGACCGGGGTGAACGCCCTCCACCTGCTCGCGCCCGTCGTGATCCTGCTCCCCGGGGCAGGCCTCCTCGCCCTGCTCGGGGCCCGCAGGGAGCGTCCGCTGGCGGTCAGGGCGGCGTGGGCCTTCGTCGCGGGCGCGGCCTTCACGGGGCTCGCCGTCTTCCTGGCGTCCGAGGTCTTCGCCCTTCCCGTCCGGGCCGCGCTGGTGCGGGCGCTGCTCTTCCTTCCGCTCGCCGCGGGGGGCGCGGCGCTCTGGCGGCGTCGAGGCGGCCCGCCGGGAGGCCGGCTCGGGTGGCACGCGGCGCTTCCGGCCCTCGGCCTCGTCCTCGTGGCGGTCCCGCTCTTCCTCCAGGCGCTCGCCGAGCCGCTCGCGGACGGGGACGGCCGGGTCACCTGGAGCGCTCAGGCGCGACACATGAGGTTCGAAGGCTCGGTGACCCCTTCGGCCATCCGCGAAGCACAGTGGTTCGTCCACCACCCCGAGTACCCGCCCCTGATGCCCGCCGTCCAGGTGGCGGTTCTCGAGGCCCTCGGCCTCGGCGGGGACGACCGGGCGGTACGCCCCGTCTACGCCCTCTTCTTCGTGGCGCTCGTGGTCCTCGCGGCCGACCTGGCCTCGACCCTGGGCGGGCGCCTTTCCGGTGGTCTCGCCGCGGGCCTTCTCGCCGTCCTGCCGGTGATGTCGGGCGAGGCCGGAGGCGCCGCCGGGGCCTACAGCGATCTGCCGCTCGCCGTCTTCTGGGGAGGAGCCTTCCTCCTCCTGCTGGACGGGAGGCGCTCCCGGGGAGACGCGCTGCTCGCCGCGCTGCTCCTGGCCGCCGCCGTGGCGACGAAGAACGAGGGCCTTCCGTACGCGCTCGTCGCCCTCGGAGCGCTCGCGCTCTCCCCGAGAACCCGGAGGGGAATCGCGGCGTGTACCGCCGCCGTGGCCTTCGCGGCGGTCCTGGTCGGGGCGAGGAAGGGCCGCATCGAGAACAGGCTGGACGAGGACTACGGGCAGCGCCTCCTCGGCGCCTCGACCCTCCGCGACCCCCTCGGCCGGCTGTCGCTGGCGGTTCCCGAAGCGCTCGGTGTCCTGTCCACGCCGCGGTGGAGCGGGGGCGCAGTCCTCTTCGTCGTCTCGGGCCTCGCCGGAGCCGCGGCCCTCCGGAAGCGCCCGGGACGGCAGGTGGCATTGGGAGCGGTCCTCGCGACGGCCGTGCCGCTCGCCGGCTACGCCTTCAGTCCCCTCCCCCCGGTCTGGCTCGCCAGCACCACGGCGGACCGGTTCCTGGTGCATCTCGCCCTCCCCGCGACCGCTCTCCTCGCGATGACGATGCGGCAGGCGATTGCACGCCGTCCCGGGCGGCCCGCGGTCTCCTGCGGGACGGGCGCGGCGCTGGCTTTCGCAGCGGTCTCCCTCCGGGAGGGCGGGCTGCCGTTCTGGCCCCGGCCTTCCCCCTGTCCCTGCACGGCCGTCGCAGCCGCGGAGGAGGACCCTTCCCTTCCGGCGTGGCTGGATACCCCGTCAGGGTCGGGCGTCGTGGAGGGCGACCTTCTCGTGTCCGGCTGGTGCGTCGACGACAGCGCGCCGTGCCAGGTCCTCGACGTCGAGATCGACGGCGTGAGGCGGCGTTGCCTCCGGTTCCGCCGGGTGGACCGGCCCGACGGCGCCGCCGCCCCGGACCGCCCTTCGCAGGGCTCGGGCGCGGGGTTCGAAGCCGTCTACGAGTTCGACGACGCGGACGAAGGCGACCACGAGGTCCTCGTGAGGGTGTGGTCGCCCGCGGGGCGCCTCCGCACCCTCCGGGCGAGATTCAGGTGGACACCCGGCGGCGAGCGAAGGGATGCCGGTCTCCCGACGCCGGGGTGACTCTCCGGGCGCGGCGGCCCGCGGGGGAAGCCGGTTCCGGGGCCAGGGGTCGCGTGAGGGCGGAGAACGTCTTCGGCCATGCGGCGGGACGTTCGGCGTCGCGCGACAGGGCCGTCCCCGGGAAGTACGGGGCGGCCGCCGTGGCGGCGGCGACGGCGAGGCTTGCGTCGCCCCGGTCGCGGGCGACGAGGGCCCGGACCACGAGGACCGAGGGGCTCGTCGCCCGTTCCTCAGGGAGCGAGCCGAGGACGGCCGCGGCCATCTCGACCCTCCCGAGCAGGCGCAGGCTCTCGAGGAGGAGGGCGTCGCTCTCCTCTGCCGGGTGGAGCGAGGCCAGCTTCCCGGCGAGGGCGAGGCCCTGCTCGAGACGCCCGGTTTCGTGCGCCCGGGCCACCTGCCCGGCGAGCGAGAGGAGGTAGACGGAACCGCTGGCCGGGTCGGAGACGCCGGTGACGAACGACCGGCCGAAGACGTTCCACCGGAGGGGGGGCGCGAGGATCGCCGCCAGCTCGGGCGGGAAGGGGACGAGGCGCGGGCCGAGGTCGGGACGCCGCTCGTACCACGGGGGGCGGGCGAGGCGCGCGGCGGTCTTCTCCGGCGAGCCCGCGGCCGTCGCCGCCGCGAACCAGGGATAGAGAAGGTGCGGAGAGGCCATCGGGACCTTCGCGAGGACCTGCTCGGGCGAGACGCTCGGCCGGCCGGCGTCGTCGGGCTCGATCGCGAGCGACGGGACCTCCTTCTCGAGCGCCGGCGTCAGGGGCGCGCGGCGGCAGTTCGCGACGTAGGTGTCGACGAGCGCCGGGTGGGCGAGGAGCGGGCCGACGTTGAGCGCGATGGAAAGGGCCGCGAAGGCGCGGCGCGGCTCCTGTTCCCAGCGGGCGGCGACGAGCGCCGCCCAGGGGGCGAGGAGCGGGACGGCGGGGACGAGGAGCCGCGGTCCCCAGCCGCCGACGCCGTGCCAGGCCCACCACGCCGCGGCCGTTCCGAGAATCGCGAGCGCCGCGAGAGCCGACCCGGCGGCGGCGAGCCGGAGCGGGCCGTCGGCGGGGCGCCGGAGCACGCGGTGGATCCCGGCGGCGGCGAGAACGGCGGCGGGGAAGAAGATGAGGAGCCCGCGGTTCGGTCCGGCGAGGAGGCGCCAGAGGCCGTCGAGGACGGGGTGCGTGAAGCCCTCGCCCTCGTAGCCCGCAAAGGGACGGCCGAAGCGGTGGAGCTCGAACGCGAGCCACGTCCCGGCCGGCGCGAGGGCGCCGGCGGCCGCGCCGAGGAGGCGCCGCGGCCTCAGCGGCGAGGCCGCGAGGAGAGGGAGGAGGAGGAACGGCGCGACGACGACGAGGCTCGACTTCAGGAGGAGGGCCGCGCCGGCGGCGAGACCGGCCCCGAAGGCCCTCCCGCCGGCGGTCCCGCGGTCCTCCGTGCGGGCGGAGCCGAGGGCGAGGGCGAGAGCGCCGCCGAGCGAGGCGGCCTGCAGGGCCTCGGAGAAGTCCGACGTCGCGTACGCCCCGAGCGGCGAGCCGAGCCCGGCGAGGAGGACGGCGAGCCCCTGCGCCGCCGTCGAGGCGCCCGCGAGGCGGGCGACTCCCCCCGCCGCGGCCGCGGCGAGGAGGACGCCGGCGAGCGGGGCGAGGAGAAAGAGCGGCTGGGAGGTGCCGGGCCCGAGCCTCTTCTCGACGAGCGGCGCGAGGAACGCCGCCGGGAGCTGGGCGAGGCTCGCGCCCATCCCGTAGCGCGAGACGCAGTCGGCTTCCCGCTCGACGGCGCGTGGCGCACCCTTCGCGAGGCCGAGGCTGCCGGTCTCGACGAGGGCGACGGCGGTCCCGATCGTCTGTCTCCCGTCCGAGACCTTCCCCGCGTGGCGGTCGTCGGCGGTGAGAAGGAGAACGGCCGCCACGACGAGGAGCATTCCCCTCGCGGGCCGGAGAGGCGCGGGCGCGGGTCGCGGGGGCACGGGGGGAGGGTACCGCAGCGGGGAACGCCGGCAGCCGGGGATGCGGCGGCGCGGGCCCGGTTCCGGCCCCCTCGAGAAGGCCGGGGGCGGCTTGGAGATAATCGGTCCGAATGAGTGGCCCCTTCCAGGACGACCCGTCCCTGAAACTCGCGCCCGCTCCCGGTCCGGCGGCCCGCCTCGTGCCGAGCCCTTTTCTCCACGTGGAGGAGGGCCGGGTCGTGAACCCGCTCACCGAGGAGATCCTCGCTGCGGGCGACCCGTCGTACGCCGCGCTCCTCGCCCTCCGCTCGCACGGCGCCGCCCCGGACGCGGAGGCCGCGAAGACCCTCCTTCGGGGTCTCTGGGCCGTCCCGGAGGCGACCGACCTCTCCCGCCGCTTCCGTCTCAAGGTCGTTTCCCTCGAGGCGCACTCGGTCTGCAACCAGGCCTGCTACTTCTGCCCGGTCTCGGTCGACCCGCGCAAGCCCTACTACATGCCGACGGAGATGTACGAGCGGATCGTCGCCGAGCTCTCGGCCTTTCGCGAGACGATCGACGGCGTCTGCATGATCAACTACAACGAGCCGACCGCCGACCGGCGTTTCGTCCAGCAGGTGGCGGCGATCAGGAATGCCGGGCTTCCGCCTGCCGTCCTGACGAACGGCTCGGGACTGACGCCCGATCGCGTCGACGCGATCCTCGCCCTCGGCGGGCTCCGCTACCTCTCGATCAACCTCTCGACGCTCGACCGCGAGGAGTACGCGCGGGACCGGGGCGTCGACCAGCTCGACCTCGTGCTCAGGAACATGGAGTACGCGCAGGACAAGCCGCTGGCCCGGGAGATGGACATCGTCGTCCTCGGCCAGAAGGACGAGGCCCACCGCCGGGCTCACGCCGCCGTGGAGGCGCGGTTCGCCGGGACGCTCTTCCGCGTCAAGCCGTTCGAGATCATGGACCGGGCGGGGTACCTCCCGGTCGGCCAGCGGCCCGACCGCCCCCACGTCCGCCTGCGCGGCTGCGACAACCTGGGCTCCCGCCCTCTCCAGCACCTCCACGTCACCCCGCAGGGCAAGTGCGTCCTCTGCTGCGAGGACTACGACGAGAAGTACGTCGTCGGCGACCTCGCGCGGCAGAGCGTGCGCGAGGTCCTCGAGGGGGACGAGCTGGCACGGCTCCGGCGGTGGTCCTACGGCGTCGAGGAGGCTCCCGCCGACTTCATCTGCCGCAAGTGCGTCTTCGCGCGAACCGATGGCGCCTGATCCCGCGCCGGATTCCGCCATCTCGTTCTCGGAGCTGACGAAGGTCTACCGGCTCTACGCGAGCCCGCGGGACAGGCTCCTCGAGGTCGTCACCGGGAGACCGCGTCACACGCGGGTCCACGCGCTCCGGGGCGTCTCGGCGACGGTCCCGCGAGGCTCCGTCGTCGGCGTCATCGGCGAGAACGGATCGGGGAAGAGCACGCTCCTGAAGATCCTCGCCGGGACGACGGCGCCCACGTCCGGGACGAGCTCGATCGAGGGCCGGGTCGCCGCGATCCTGGAGCTTGGCTCCTCGTTCCACCCGGAAGTGACGGGCCGGCGGAACGCGGTCCTGCAGGCGGCCCTCACGGGCCTCACGAACGCGGAGCTCGAGGCCGCGCTCCCGGAGATCGAGGCGTTCGCCGACCTCGGGGACTTCTTCGACCGCCCCGTGAAGACCTATTCCTCCGGCATGTCGATGCGCCTGGCGTTCGCGGTGGCGACCGCGGTCGTTCCCGACATCCTGATCCTCGACGAGGCACTGGCGGTCGGGGACGCGCGTTTCCAGAAGAAGTGCGTCGACCGGATCTACAACCTCCGTTCGCAGGGGAAGACGATCTTCTTCTGCAGCCACGCGCTCTACCACGTCTCGACGTTCTGCGACCGGG
Organism: uncultured Holophagales bacterium; assembly: GCA_937864895.1. Taxonomy (GTDB): domain Bacteria; phylum Acidobacteriota; class Thermoanaerobaculia; order UBA5066; family UBA5066; genus UBA5066. The sequence continues at coordinate 6,453 of CALMDF010000509.1, forward strand.
CGCTCTGGCTGCGGGAAGGCGAGATCGCGGGCGCGGGCGACGCCCAGGAAGTCGTCCTCGCCTACGAGGAGTACCTCGCCTCGAAGGACAGGCCCTCCGTCGACGCCGGGGCCCCGCCGATGGCCGACAGCCTCGGCCGGTTCGTCTCCAGCCGCCTGCTCGGCGGCGACGGCCTTCCGCGGGACGTGTTCCGGCCGGGAGAGCCCTGGACCCTGGAGCTCGTCATCGAGGGCGACACGCCGGAGAGGCTGCTGCACGTCCACGTCGCGGTCATCACCCCCGACCAGGTCACCTGCTTCGTGGCCGATTCGCGGGTCTCGGGCGCCGGGCCGTTCGGCGGGTCGTCGAGCCACACGGTCCGGATTCGCGTCGAGGAGCTCCCGCTCGCGAAGGGGGAGTTCACCGTCGTCTCCTTCCTCGGGGACGAACGGGGGCTTGCCCTGTACGACTCGCGCAGCGACCTCAGGTTCCGGGTCGAGTCCGACCGCTGGACGAGCGGGCTGACCGTCGTCCCGACCACCTGGGAACAGGGGCCTTGAAGGTCGTCTGGGTCGTCGAGGCGATCTGCCTCTCGGGAGGGGTCCGCGTCGTCGTGGAGTGCGCCGAGGGGCTTGCCTCGAGGGGGCACGACGTCCGGATCGTGACGAAGGACCCCGGGGACGGCTGGATCCGCACCGCCGTTCCTGTGGAGCGCGTCGACACGTTCGAAGCCGGGAACTTCCCGGAGGCGGACGTGGCGATCGCGACCTGGTTCCCCACGGTCGTCCCGACCGTGCGGGCGGCGCGGTTCCGGAGGGTCTTCCACCTGTGCCAGGGCTACGAGGGGCTCCAGTCCTTCCTCGCCCCGCGTCTCGCCGAGATCGAGGAGGCCTACGCGCAGCCGGTTCCGAAGATCGTCGTCTCTCCCCACCTCCGGGAGATGCTGAGGGAGCGCTTCCCGGGCCCGTATCACGTCCTGCCCCCGTCGGTTCGGGCGGACTCGTTCCGGCCGGTCCCCGGCAGGGGGGAGAGGCCCGCGTCTCCACCTTCGATCGGCCTTCTCGGCCCCATCGAGTGGGAGCCCAAGGGAATCGCCGTGGCGCTCGCCGCCCTCGGGGAGCTGAGGAGGCGCGCGTTCGACTTCCGCCTGTTCCGGACGAGCCCGCTTCCCCTGTCGGACGTCGAGAGGAGCCTCCTTCAGCCGGACCGTTACGACGTCTCGATCCGGGCGGCGGACATGCCGGCGTGGTACCACGGGCTGGACCTGCTGCTCTTCGCCCCGTACCCCGAGGGGGAGGGCCTCGGGCTTCCGCCCCTCGAAGCCATGGCCGCCGGCGTCCCCGTCGTCCTCACCGACGTCCCTTCCCTCCGGTTCGTTCCGGAGGAGGCCGCCAGCAGGGTCGGGCCGGGGGACGTCGCGGGCCTGGCGGATGCCGTGGAGGCGCTGCTGACGGACCCGGCGCTCTGGGCCCGGCGGAGAGCGGCCGGCCTCGACTTCGCGACGACCCTTCGTCCGGCTCGCGCGCTGGACGCCCTCGAGGAGATCCTCCGCGGGAGCGGCTGAGCGGCTCCCGCGAGAGGGCCGGCGTCAGAAGACGTCGTGGTCCGAGAAGCGGTAGTCGAACGTCCGGCCCGCGGCCATCAGGTCGAAGTCCGGGTCGAACGCGCGAACCAGGAGGACGGTGTCGGACGGCTCCGAAGCGAACCCGAGCTCCTCCCGGAGCCGCGCGGCGAGGAGCCCTCCCCGGGGCGAGCGGGCGACGAGCCTCCCTGCGTGCGTCCGCCGGAGCGTCTCGTGGACGCCGCCGACGAGGTCCGCGAGGTCCGGGGACGCCTCGTCGGCGACCTGCAGGTCGACGAGGAGGGTCCGGCCGTCCCGGACGGTCGTGACGGCGAAGCCGCGCGAGCGCCCGCGGAGGTCGAGGAGCTGGAAGACGCGGTACGAAACGCCCGGGCGCGAGAAGCGCCAGGCCAGGACGGCCGCGGACCGGTCGGTCCTCCATCCGGCCCGCGCGTGGAGCTTCTCGGCGAGGAACTCGTGCGCGGCGCCGAAACGGGAGTCCTCCCGGAGGCGCAGGAGCCCCCGCCGCAGCCTGCCGAGAAGGGAAGGCGTTTCGAAGGGGAGGCCCCACTCCCCGCACGGTTCGATGGTCACGCAGCCGAGGAGGCGCTCTTCGATCTTCCGGGCCCTCTCGTGCGGAAACCCGAAGTCGAAGGGGATCCCCGTCGCGGCGTTGATGCGGCGGAAGGCGTCGCCCAGCTCCTTGAAGAGAGCCGTCTTCCCGAGCGCTCTCGCCCCGGGGTCCGTCATGACGTCGACGGCCGACGTGCCGGGGAGGTCGCCGGCCGCGCCGCGGTAGCGCGTTCCCATGGCGCCGAAGAAGCCGATGACGCGGCCCTCGTCGACGGCGACGACGGAAACGGCCCTGCGCGGGTTCTCGTCGTACTTCCAGCGCCAGTCCCCTGGGTCGGGATCGACCTTGAAAGCCGTCCGGAAGAGGGAGAGGATGGCGGGCCTGTCGCCGGGCTCGGCGGGCCGGAAGAAGAGAGCCAAGTCGACAGAGAGCCTAGCACGCGTGATCTCCGCCGTCTTCGTCTCCTACCGTTCCGCCCCGCTCGCCGCGCGGGCGGTCGACTCGTTTCGCCAGGACGCGGAACGGGCGGGGCTGGCCCCGGAGGTCGTCGTCGTCGTCAACTCCGGCGACGAGGGCGAGGCCGCCGCCCTCTCGCGCGTCGCCGACCGGGTCCTCCTCCCGGGAGAGAACCTCGGCTACGCCGGCGGCCTGAACGCGGGGATCGCCGCCTCCCACGGCGACCCCGTCGTCCTCGCCAACCCGGACCTCGTCTTCCTGCCGGGATCGGTGGCGGCCCTGGCCGGAGCGGTCGCGCGAGGTGGACTCGCCGTCGCCGGGCCGGCGCTCTTCTGGGACGACGCCGCGACGCTCCTCCTCCCGCCCGTCGAGGAGCCCCGTCCCGCCGAGCTCGTGCGGAGGGCGCTGGCCCTCGACCCGGCGCGGAACGGTCTTCCGTTCCGGCGCGAGGTCCGTCGCGCGCTGGCCCGCGAGGCCGCCGTCCGCGAGGGCCGGAGCGTGGAGGCGAGCGGGCTCTCAGGCGCGCTGATGGCGGCGACCCGGGCGACGCTCGGCACCGTCGGCCCCTTCGACGAGCGCTACCGTCTCTACTACGAGGAGAACGACTGGCAGCGGCGCCTCCGGGCCGCCGGGGGACGGGTCCTCTTCTGCGGCGCGGCCCGCGTCGTCCATCGCTACGCCCAGAGCTCGCGGCGCGAGGCCCGGGCGGAGGCGTGGTTCCACGAGTCCGAGCGGCGGTACTTCGAGTCGCACTTCGGTGACGAAGGGCGCCGGGCCCTCGCGCGGGCGGCCTCGGCCGTTCCCGGGCGGGGCCCGGACCTCGCGACGGCGGCGAGCCTCTCCTGGAAGGCCGGCGAGGACGTCCTCGTCGCGGTCGCGCCGGTCCCCGTCTTCCGCCCGTTCGTCCTGGCGCGGCCGCCGGCCGGCGCGACCACGTTCGCCCTGCCGCCGGAAGTCCGTTCGGGCCACCCCGACGTGCCGTGGTACGCCCGGGCCTTCGACCGCGAGACGTTCGCGACCCTCGCCGAGGCGCGCCTCTCTTCCCTCTCCGGCTCCGGAGGGCAGGCCGTGGGCGCCGACTAGAATGCCGGGCTTGCGATCACCGGCCGGAACCGACCCGTTCCCGGAGAGAAGGCTCCTCCCGTACGAGGCGACACGACTCGAGGCGCGCAGGGCCCTCGTCGTCGCGCCCCACGCGGACGACGAGACTCTGGGCTGCGGGGGAACGCTGGCCGGCCTGTCGTCGCGGGGAGCGCGCGTGGAGGTCCTCCTCGTGACGGACGGGGCGGCGGACGAGCCCGGGCCGGACCGGCGGAGGGAGATCGGCCAGCTTCGTCTCGGGGAGACGCGCGAGGCGCTCCGGAGGCTGGGCGGCGGGGAGGCGCGATGCGCCTTCCTTCCCGATCGCGGCCTCTCGTCGAGGAGCGAGGACGTCGTGGCGGTCCTCCGGGCGACCCTCCTCGAAACCCTGCCCGACCTCGTCTTCGTTCCCTCCCCGGTCGAGGTCCACCCGGACCACCGCGCCGTCGCCGAGGCGTTTCTCTCCCTCTGGGCGGGGGCGCCGGGACGCGGCCTCGTCGCGGCGCTGCCGGCGGAGTCCCGCGTCGCCTTCTACGAGGTCTCGCAGCCGATCCGCCCGAACGTCCTCGTCGACGTCTCGGAGTTCGCCGTG
>CALMDF010000510.1 GCA_937864895.1 uncultured Holophagales bacterium
GGCTTCATCGGGAAGCCTCCTCGCCGCACTCGCTCGCGTCGACGCTCGCCGGCCTGGAGGTCGGCCGCTCCCGACCGGACGGGCCCGTCGGGACGATCGGGTGGAGGACGTGGACGCGGACCCCGCGGTTCGAAGCCTTCTCAGTGTGGATGGGCAAGCGCTGCACGAAACGCCTCCTCGATTCCCGGGCTGACTGGCGCGGACTATACACGCCGCTGCCGGCCCCGCTTCCGCGCGCTAGCCCTGTTCGGCGGCGCGCAATCTCTTCGCGAGCGCCTGCAGGATCTTCCATCCGATCGTGCCGTTGCGTTCGACGAGCGGACGGAATTCCCAGAACGTCAGGCCGTAGCAGACGAGGTCGGTCGCGGCGGTCACCGTGGCCGAGCGCGGGCCGCCGTCGATCAGGGCGATCTCGCCGAAGTGGTCCCCCGGGCCCAGCGTGGCGACCTCGATTCCTTTCCTCGAGACCGTGGCCTCGCCGGATGCGATGAGGAAGAACGCGGCCCCCCCGGAGCCCTCCAGGATGACGGTCTCGCCCTTCCGGAAGGGGCGCTCCTTGAGCAGGCGGGCGATCTGCTCCGCCTGCCGCCGGTCCATGTCGGCGAAGAGCTGGACGCGCTGCAGGGCGGCCACGGGGTCGCGGGGCGGCGGACCGGGCGGCAGGGCCTCGCTGCGCGCCTTCCCGGTCGTCACGGCACGGCACTGGAGGAGGTAGAGCCTCCCGTCCTGGAACGCCCACTCGCTGTCGCGCCGCGGGCCGTAGACCTTCTCGCACGCCAGCGCGAGCTCGCCCAGCGCCGCGAGCTGGGCGTCGTCGAGACTGAGCTGGGTCACCTTGTCGGGGGGCACGCGCTGCTCGAATGTGCCTCCGTTCGGGAGGGACCGGATCGCGATGCGCTTGCGCCCGGCCTTGCGTTCCAGCACGCGGCCGGAGCGGTCGAGGCGGAACTGGTCCGGGACGACGAGGCCGGCAACCACCGCTTCGCCGAGGCCCCAGCTCGCTTCGATGAGGCGATCGTCGGCCCCGGTGACCGGGTGCTCGGTGAACATGACTCCGGCGACGGCGGGGTCGAGGAGCGTCTGGACGACGACGCCGACGCTCGGCCTGGTGAAGAGGCCGACCCGCTGACGGTAGGTGATGGCCGAGTCCGAGTTCGCGGACCACCAGACGTCGCGCACGGCACCGGGGACATCGGCCGCCGTGTGGACGTTGAGCAGGGTGAGGTGCTGGCCGGCGAAGCTGGCCGCCGCGCCGTCCTCGTCGACGGCGGAAGACCGGACGGCGAACGGCGCCGGCAGGGCGGCGATGGCCTTCGCCAGCTTGCCGATGGCCTTTTCCTCACCCGAGGCGACGGCCTCGACCAGGTCGCCCGAGAGAGCCACGCCGGGCGGGACCGGGAGGCGCTGGCGCGCCGCGTCGCCGAGGCCCACGGCCTTCGACCCGTAGAGCGCCGTCTCGCGTGCCCGCGCGAAGGGGACGACGGTCTTCACCCCAGCACCGTGACCTCGCCGGCGTCCCCGTCGACGCGGACGAGGACGCCGTCGGCGATGCGCTCGGTCGCCTCACGGGTCCCGACGACGCCCGGAATGCCGTACTCGCGCGAGACGATCGCCGCGTGAGAGAGGAGGCCGCCGTTGTCGGTGACGATCCCGCCGAGGAGGGGGAGGAGGATGTTGAAGGCCTCGCTCGTCGACTCGGTGACGAGGACGTCGCCCCTGGCGATGCGGCCGAACTCGGAGGGGCCCGAGACGCGGCGCGCGGGCCCTTCGTAAACGCCCCTGCTCGCCGCGAGCCCGTAGAGGACCCTCTCCTCGTTCGCTGCCTGGGAGCTCCCGAAGAGGTGGCCCAGGGCGATTCCGGTCGCGCGCATGAGACGGCCGACCGCCGGGGGCAGCCCCGAGGGGTCGGGCGGAGGCGGTTTGAGGGGGCCGAGGAAGGGCGGGACGTCCTTCGCGGTCCAGGTCGCGCGGTACTCGGCACGCCTGGCGAGCTCGTCCGAGGACGGGCCGCCCGTCCCGCCGACGAGCGCACACATCTCGTCGAGGCTGGCGTCCAGCATGTGCTGGGGGGTGGCGATGCGGCCGCGACCCGCGACCCGGCGCCCGGCCGCGAGCGCGGCACGCCGCATGAGGCCCGAGGCCCAGATGTCGCTGTACACGCCCCGCTCGTCGCGGAGGCGGTAGGTGAGGCGCGCCTCGCCGAGCAGCTCGTCGAACTCCGCCTGGCGCTCCGGGGGGACCTGGGCGCGGACGTCGGCTGTGCGCGTGTCGACGTCCGAGGCGGCCTGTGCCTCCCCGGAAACGGCGATGCGGATGGCCCTGAGCAGGGCGTCCGGCAGCTCGAGCGCCGTGGGCTCGGCGATGTCGAAACCGTCGACGAGCCGGTTGCCGACGAGGTCGAGGTAGCCGGAGACCGCCGCGCCGGCTTCGCCACCCAGGGAACGAAGGCTCGCGAGGACCTGTGTGGGGTCGCCGTCTCCCGCGAGGAGCTCGCGAGCTGCGGAGTCCCCGGCAAACGCCCGCTTCAGGCGGTCCATCTCGTCGGAACCGCCCGCGGACACCGTGGCCGAACCTCGCATCAGGCCCAGCAGCTCGGACGGCGGCAGGCCCGTCCAGTCCCCCGCGTGCGCGAGGAAGTCGCCGGTCGGAAGCACGGCGCCGGCGGTGAAGCGCATGTGCTGGGCGATCATGGCCGAGTGGTGGTCGCGGCAGCGCGTCAGGTAGGCGACCAGCTCCGCGTCCGGGAGGGTGTCCGGATCGACGGCCTGGAGCTCCCGGTGCGTGGCGATGGCGGCTGGCTTGCGGTTCTCGTCCCAGTCGCGGAGCTGCTCGCGCCAGAGCTTCTGCGCGTAGGTCTGCTCGGCGCGTTGAAACCGTTCGGGGACCTCGGCTTCCGGGGCCGGCACCACCTGGTTGTAGCCGAAGCCGTTCACGTAGCAGATCTGGAGGCCGTCGATGAGCATCCCGTAGAAGCGTGCGAAGTCGTTGGTTCCCTGCCTGAAGGAGGGGGGATGCGTCTCCTGGAAGTAAAGCGTCAGCGGGCGGGGGAAGTGCACGGGGTCCTGTTCCCAGGATCCCGGACCGGGCGGGTCGAAGCGGAGTCCGGTGGGGTTGTCTGACGCGGCCATGATGGCCCCCCTCTCCGGGACGGCCCGCCGATCTCGACGCGCCCTCCCGAAGGGCCGGAGACCTCTCGTCCCGGTACGCCGACCCTTCTTTTGTCGGAAGCTAGCACAATGAGACGAGATCGCGAGAAGGTCCGCGGACTCCCCGCGGCCCTCGCCGCTTCGCCGGGGCGGCGACGCCGCCCCGGCCCGGGTCGCGATTACGGCCTGGCGGGGGCCGCGCGGGGCGTCGGAGGGCTGACCTTCGACCGGGGCGAGGCGAGCGGGCGAATGCCCGCCGGCGCCTTCGAGGCGCCCGCCTGCCTCTGGAGGGAGAGCGCCGCGACCGTCGAGAAGCAGCCCGTCCCGTCCATGGTGAGGCTCAGGGTGTTCCCGCTCGGGTGGACGGTGCCGCCGACCTCGACGGTGTCGGCGAGGCAGTCGAGGACCTCCCCGGTTCCCCAGGTGTAGACCTCTCCCCGGTGCTCGTGCCCGGTCAGGTAGGTGAGGAAGACGCCCGAGTCGCTGTCGTAGAGCCCGCCCTCGAGCCGCGGTCCGGACTGGGAGAGGAGGGCCGTGACGTTCCGGGAGCCGCCGGACCACGCCGCGCTTCCCCGCCACTCGCCGGAGAGGTCGAACGTGGCCTCGTAGGTGGAAAAGGCCCGGTCGTAGACGTCGTCGATGTAGACGGAGTCGCCGGAGGCGTTGTCGATCACCGTCGCGAACGGGATCCACGCCGCCTCCTCGGACTCCGTCACGCCGTACCAGATGGCGTACGCGTTGTCGAAAGCCGGAGCGATCTCGGACACGGCGAACTGCGTCCGCCCGAAGGGCGGGAGGGTCACGCTGCGGCTCCCCAGCATGGAGCCGGAGTCGTAGACGCTCACCTCGACCGTGATCGGGATCGGCGAGGTCGACATCAGGCCGAGGTTCGTGCGGTAGCCGTTCCCGTTGCGGAGCCCGGACGTGAAGATCTCCGACCCGCTGACGTTGACCCAGTAGTGGCCGTTGCCCGAGAACCCGTAGGTGCTCCCGGTGCCCGTGTAGGTCCGGGCGTTGCACCCGAAGGCGAGGCCGCCGGTGCTCGACAGCCAGAGGGAGGCGCCGCCGGTGAAGTTGAACATCGACTTGACGACGTCGCGCACGACGATCGTCTCTCCGGGCTCGAGGGTCAGGGCGACGGGCACGGCGGCGCTGTTGTCCTGGTCGTTCTTCAGGAGCCAGGCCTGGATCTCGACCGGGTGGTAGACGTACGGGTTCACGAGGGTGAGGTCCGTCCGGAAGTAGGTGCCTCCCTGGCCGGCAGCGCTGGCGACGGCGGGGAACAGGCACGCGTCGTAGAGCTGCGAGGCGACCCCCGCGGTCGCGGGGGTCGCGAGGACGAGAGAGGCAGCGAGAAGGGATGTTGCGACGGCTCGGGACATGGACTCCTCCGTAAGAAAACCAGACTGAGACGGAGTCTAACTCGGGGTCCGGAGCCGGGGCCCCTGCCCGGGACGGGCGGCGCTCCCGCGCCTCAGGCGTGCGTCCCCGTGGCCCTCATCGCCATCACGAGGAAGAGGAGCGCCGCGTAGCCGGCCGCCGAGACGAGCCCCAGGGTCTGGCCGCGGTACCAGCGGAACCCGGCTTCCGCCTTTTCCGGGGGCCAGATCTTCCGGAGAGCCGCGATCGTGACGACGAGGCCGGACAAGAGCGTCAGCCCCTGGAGGGTGGGAAGGACCCGAAGGGACAGGAGCGGGTCGGGCCCCCCGAGGCCTCCGAGGGTCACGCGGAGGCGGTCGAACCCGGGGATGTTGGCGAACTGGTAGGCCGCGTACCCCGCGACGAGCAGCGGCGCCCACGCCGTCACCCGCTGCCAGTGGAGCGTGCGGAGGACCGTGTCGGGGTCCTTTTCGAGCTGCCGGGACGCGAGCCGGAAGAGGCCGAGCGGGATCGCCGCGCACGAGACGAGGAGCGCCGTGACGAGCAGGAGCCGGTGCTCCTCGAGGGCGGCACTCGCGAACGCGGCGCCGGGGCCCTCGAGGTACTGGACGAGCGTCTGGCCGAGAAGGAGGCCGAGCAGCAGCACGACGAACGCCGCCGCCTGCGGGCGGGCGGTCACGCTCGTCCAGATCTCGCGCGCCGGGAGCCTGAGGTTGAGCTGCGGCGACCCGTTCGGGCAGAGGCGGACGCAGTTGAGGCAGAGGACGCAGTCCTTGTTCGTGTCGACGAACATGACGTGCTGGAACATCGGGCAGCCCGCGACGGCCGCGTCGCCCTTGTAGCAGGCGTGCCCCTGGCACTTCGCCGAGCAGATGTCCTGCGTCGGGCGCAGCTCGAGGAGCGAGGACGTGGAGCAGAGCCCGGCGAACGCGCCCATCGGGCAGAGGTGGCGGCACCAGGCCCGCCTCGGCAGGACCGCACCGGTGACCAGCGCGCCCGAGATGATGGCGAGCAGGAGGAACCCCGTCGCCACCGGCGAGGTGCGCATGTGCGTGACCTCCTCGGCCCAGGCGATCAGGAAGAAGCCGGCCATCCCGAAGGTGGCGTCGTTGTTCCTGAGCCAGGCCGGGATGCTCCGCTCGACCTTGCTGAAGCGGCGGACGAGCCCCTGGGCGAGCTCGCCGGACACCGCCATGGGACAGACCGCGCACCAGGCGCGCGCGGCGAAGAAGAAGGACAGGACCAGGGCCGGCCACCAGACGGCCCAGACGAGGACGGTCGCGAAATTCCCGCCGGGACCGCCGGCCACCGCAAAGCAGCCGAAGAGGATGACCGCGAAGACGAGGGTGGCGATCGCCCGGACCCCGGAGGGGAAGAGGCGCAGCGCGGCCTTCACGATCGGCTTCGGAAGGCCGAGGAGATTGAATCCCCGCGGCGACTCCCTCGGGGGGGGGCCGAGGAAGACGGCGTCCGGGGTGATCGTGTCGCCGTCGCTGAGAACCACCGCGCGGACGATCGACTCCTCCAGCTCCTGCACGTTCGCGAATCCGTACTCGTACGAGATGAGCCGGACCATCGTCTCGTCGTCGACCGCCGGGACCTTCCTGCCGAGCCGCTGCGCATGCCTGGCGACGAAGTGCCTCGCGAGCTCGGGGATGTCGCGCTTGTGCTCGCGCAGCGGCGGCAGCTCGATGACGTCGCCCAGCAGGAGGGCGGCAAGCTCCGCGGAGAACCGGCCGGCGGCGGCCTCCTCGAGCAGGTTCTGGCGGCAGGTGGCGACGACCCGGACGTCGGGCCGAAAGCCGCCGGGGAGCGCGTCGCCGTGAAGGAACCGGGCGAGCCGCTCCTGGATCGCCGGCGGCATCGCCGTGACGTCGACGAGCAGGAGCGTCCCCCCGTCCGCGAGCGCGAGGTGGCTCGGGGCCCGGGCGCTGGACGCGGCGGCCTGGTCGTAGAGCCCGAAGAGCTGGTCGCCCCAGGGGCTCTCCGTGATCTGCCCGCAGTCGGTCGAGACCATCGGGGCGTCCTCGCGGGGACCGCGGGAGTGGATCAGCCGCGCCACGAGCTTCCTGCCGGTCCCTTTCTCTCCCCGGATCAGGAGCGGGGACCGCAGCCCGCTCTTCGCCTCGATCTGCTTCTGGAGATCGCGGATCAGCTTCGACTTGCCGACCAGCACCGAGGAGAGCCCGGCCTCGCGGTCCTTCAGGAACCGCGTCAGGTCCTCCTCCTTCTGCCGGGCGACGCCCACCGCGACGTCCGCCGCCTTCACGCGACGCGACAGGAGCCGGACGAACTCGCGCAGGAGCACCGGGTTCCCGGAGATCAGCCCGTGGAAGGCCTCCCTGCCGAGCGCGAGCGTCTCGCAGCGCTCGGTCGCGACGACGTCCGCCGACGTCGGGTCCTCGCTCAGCAGCGACATCTCGCCGAAGCTGTCTCCCTCCTTCATCGAGGAGACGGTGATGACGCTCCCGGCCTGGGTGAGGATGCGCACGTCGGCCCGGCCCGAGACCATCACGCTGAACCGCTGGCCGGGCTCGCCCCGGCGAATGATCGCCTCGCCCGCCTCGTAGGAGACCGCCTCCATGGCTTCGCCGACGACCTGGAGGAGCTCGTCGGAGAAAGTCCCCCAGAGCGGGAACCGTCGCAGCAGCTCCGTCCTGTCGTTCGACATCGCCACCCCTCCCCTCGCCCGGTAATCATCCTAAACCGTTCACCCGCCGGGCCCGGCGGCCCCCGGGACGGGACGGGCCCGCTATCCGCCCCCGCGCAGAAACGCGCGATGGAACCGGGCCAGGAAGGTCTCCCCTTCCGCCTCCGACACCTCGAAGGCGATCTCGACGCGGTGACGGGGGATGACGACGCTCCCGAGCCGGCGGTCCGGCAGGGGAACGAGGCGGATCGTCCCGCGACGGCCGGCTTCGGTCCACCGGACGGTGTCGCCGTCCACCTCGAAAGCGGCGATCGCCGCCGGCAGGAGCCGGAAGAACTCTTCCCTGAGAAGGCTCATCTCCAGGCTCCTCCGGAAGACCACTCAGCCGCCGGCGACGGGAGGCCAGATGGCGAGGGCCTGGTCCTCAGACAGCACCCGCGTCGCGCGATCCTGCGGGGCCACCCACGCCCCGTCGACGAGGACGAGGAAGCACTGCGCTTCCGGAATGCCCTGGCGCCGGATCACGTCGAGAACCGTGGCGCCCTCCGCGACGTCCAGCTCGACCCGGTGACGGGCGCGCGCCTCGGGCGGGAGACGCTCGGTGAGGGACGCGAAGAGCCTGAGGGCGATCCTCATCCCGCCCCGCAGGCCGGTACGGCCGTCGCCACGTACGCCTGCATGACCTTCGAAGGGTCGTCGATCAGGAGCTGCTTCCAGGCCCCCAGCCGGCGCCGCCCCTCGATGAGCCCGCGGAAGGCGCCGGCGTGGTCGCCGAAACCGACGGCGTTGGCGCCGACGAGGCGGTCGCCGTCGAACTGCAGGTTGAGGTAGCGGTACCGGGACTCGTCCAGCACCTCCGTCGATTCCCCGCCCGGCACGCCCTGCCACTCCCCGAAGGAGGAGGCGGTGAGGCCGAGCGTCGTCAGGACGTTGAAGACGAAGCTCCCCTTGAAGCGGGTCGGGTGGCCGGCCATGTTCAGCGCCGCCGTCCGCCCCTGCTCCGCGGCGTTGGGCTGGATGGCGTTCAGCTGCTGCCTCCCGGTGACGACGTCCGGAGTCTCCGCCACGTCGCCGGCCGCGTAGACGCCGGGGACACTGCTCTGGAGGTTCCCGTCGACGACGACGCCCTGCCCGATCTCGACGCCGCTGCCCGAAAGGAATTCCAGGTTCGGGTCGACGCCGACGACGCTCAGGTAGATGTCCGCGTCGAGGGTGCGCCCTTCGCCCAGGTCCACCTTCAGGGCGCCGCCGTCCGCGGCGAGCCCCTTCGGCTGGGTCCGGGTCAGGATCATCACGCCCTTCGACTCGCACCAGCGCCGGATCAGCCCGCTCGCGGTGGGGTTCATCATCCGCCGCACCATGGTGCCGCTCCTCACGAGGATCGTGAGGTCCGCGCCGCGCGCGAGGAGCCCCTCCATGATGATGCAGCCGACGAAGCCCGCGCCCATCTGCACGACGCGTGTGCCGGGACGGATGCCGGCGAGGAGGGCCCGGGCGTCTTCCAGGGTCCAGCAGGTCTTCACGCCAGGAAGGTCGATGCCGGGGATCTTCTCGCGGCTCGGCCTCGAGCCCGTCGCGACGAGGAGGCGGTCGTAAGGAAGGCCGGGCCCGTTGCCGAGGTCGACCACCCGGGCGGCCGTGTCCACCGCCCGGGCGCGCGCCTGCACCAGGTCGATCCCCATCCGCCCGTAGTGGTCCTGGTCCTTGCGGATGAAGGTCCCCGCCTCGTCGATGTCCCCCTTCAGGAGGTACGGGATCGCCATCCGGGCGTACGGCGGCTCGCCCTCGCCGCAGAGGAGGGTGATCTCGGCGGAAGGATCCGCCTTGCGCAGGGTCTCCGCGGCGATCACGCCGGCGGGACCGCTTCCGATGATGACGTGCCGCACGCGAGACCCGTGCCGTTCAGACGCCGAGGCGTGCGCGTGTCCCTGCCGTCGGGACGCCGTCGGCCGTCCAGCCCCTCACCTCGTAGTACTCCGGCAGCATCACGTCGAGCTTCGAGACGGCGCCCTTCTGCGGGCCGGTCTTCGCCTCCTCCTTCATGAGGCGCGGCGGCAGGCAGTCGTCCTTCCCCGTGAGCCCGGCCGCGAGGTTGAACTCGCGCTCCATGTTCCAGATCCGCTCGCCCACGAGGAGGAGCCGCTCGGGGGACCAGTCGCCCTCGCAGGCGGCCTGGATCTGCGGCTGGATGTCGGCGAGCCCCCACGCGAAGGTCGTGAAGAGGCAGAGGCCGGAGGAGTCGACGACGGCCGTGAGGTCCTGGAAGGCCTTCAGCATCGCGGCCTTCCCCTCGGTGGCCTGCGGCTCCATCTTCACGGGGATGCCGAGGACCTCGGGCGAGACCATGTAGCCGCGCAGGTGGCAGGCGCCGCGGTTGCTGGTGGCGTAGGCGAGGCCCATCCCCTGCAGGCCCCGGCCGTCGTACGCCGGGAACTCCTGGCCCTTGACGGTCATCGAGAGGTCGGGCCGGCCGTACTTCGCGCAGAGCCGCTTCGATCCCATCCCGATTTCCTTGCCGAAACCCTCGCCCCGGGCGGTCAGCTCCGCGAGCTTCACCATCCCCTCGGTGGAGCCGAACGGGAGCTCGAAGCCGACCTCCTCCTTCGTCAGGATGCCGAGGTCGTAGAGCTCCATGGCCGCGCCGACCGTCGCCCCGAACGAGATCGGGTCGAAGCCGTGCTCGTTGCAGAGGAAGTTCGCGTAGGTGAGAGCCTCGAGGTCCGACACACCGTTGGCCGCGCCGAGCGCCCACGCGGCCTCGTACTCCACGCCGCCGGAGGCGCCCTGGTACTGCGGCTTGTCCTTGACGGTGAAGTGGCCGGGGTCCATCCGCGAGATGCGGCCGCAGGCGATGGTGCAGCCGAAGCAGGCGCCGTTCGTCACGAGGTTCGCCTTGCCGTCGGTGGGGCGCTTCCGGTGCATCGCCTCGCCGGAGATGTCGCTGGCCCCCTCGAACTGGATGTCGCGGTGGTTGCGGGTCGGGAGCGCCCCCAGCTCGTTGATGACGTTCATCAGGACCTGGGTGCCGTAAGTGGGGAGCCCCTGCCCCGTCACGCCGTTCGCCGCGAGGACCTTCTTCGCCGCCTCGGTGGCCGCGAGGAAGGCCTTCGGGTTCGCGAGGGGGTAGGAGTCGGTGCGGGTGCCGCGCACGGCGACGGCCTTGAGGTTCTTCGACCCCATGACCGCTCCGACGCCGGACCGCCCGGCGGCCCGGTGGAGGTCGTTCACGATGCCGGCGTAGAGGACGCCGATCTCGCCCGCCCGGCCGATGGCCGCCACGCGGATCTGCGGGTCCTGGTGGGCTTTCTTGATCCCTTCCTCGGTCTCCCAGACGGTCTTGCCCCAGAGGGAAGCGGCGTCCACGAGCTCGGCTTTCCCGTCCGTGAGGAGGAGGTAGACCGGCTTCGGCGAGGCACCCTCGAAGATGAGCATGTCCCAGCCCGCGAACTTCAGCTCGGCGCCGAAATAGCCGCCGGAGTTCGAGCAGGCGATGGCGCCCGTGAGAGGCCCCTTCGTGACGACCGAGTAGCGCCCGCCGGTGGAGGCCATCGTCCCCGTGAGCGGCCCGGTGACGAAGATGAGCTCGTTCT
>CALMDF010000511.1 GCA_937864895.1 uncultured Holophagales bacterium
GCGAACGGAGGGAGCGTGTCCTTGCACCCGCGTCCCGGCGGGGGAACGGTCGCCCGGGTGGACCTGCCGGCGGCGTCGCCTGGCGAGGAGACCAAGACATGAGCCGGCCGAGCGCGTGCATCCTCGTCGTCGAGGACGACTTCACGATCCGCCGGGGCCTCGCCGCCGAGCTCTCCGCGGAGGGCTACGAGATCCTCGAGGCCACCGACGGCCGCCAGGGGATCGCGCTCTTCGGGAGCGGCGCGCCCGACCTCGTCCTGACCGACCTCGCCATGCCCGTCGCCGACGGCTTCGAGCTGATCCGCGAAGTACGCCGCGCCGGCGCGACGCCGGTCGTCGTTCTCTCCGTCCGCGGGGCGGACGTCGACAAGATCCGCGCTCTCGACCTCGGCGCCGACGACTTCGTCACGAAGCCGTTCTCCTTTCCGGAGCTCCTCGCCCGGCTCCGCGCCCAGCTCCGCAGGAGCGGCGTCGCCCCGGCCCGGACCGTCCTCGAGTTCGAGGGCCTCTCGATCGACCTCGAGCGGCGACGCGTCGTCCAGGGCAGGCGCGAGGTAAAGCTCACGCCGACGGAGTTCGCGATCCTCGAGCTCCTCGCGACGAACGCGGGAAGGCCCGTGACGACGGCCCGGATCATCGCGCGCGTCTGGAAGGGGGCTCCGGGAACGACGGTCGACGTCGTCCGCGTCCACGTCGGCGCGATGCGGAAGAAGCTCGAGCCCGACGCCGCGACTCCGCGCTACGTCGTCACCGAGCCGTGGGTCGGATACCGGTTCGTCGCCGAGCCTCTCCCGGACTGAGGGGCCCTCGGGTCTCCGTCTGGAACGGCCCTGTCTCTGGCCTTTCTTCAGGCCACGATCCAGGGATTGGGCGAAGTGGGCCTCTTTAGGAGTTCTTTCGCCTTCCTTACGGACTTCCTCCGCTCCCGGGCAGCAGGTTCTCATCTGGAAAGGGAACCTCACATGGCTACGACCCTCGTCCTCGCCGCCGTCGCCGCAATTCTCTTCCTCGTCGAGTCTTACCAGGCGAAGCCCGGCGACTCGCTCTGAAGGGACGAACCGAATCCGGTGCCGGGATGAGCGACCTCCTCTTCGTCCTTCTGACGCTCCTCCTCTGGGCGCTCGCCCACCTCTGCGTCCGCGGCTGCGCCGCTCTCCTCCCGGAGGACCGCGATGAGCGCTGAGTCCCTCGCAGGCCTCTTCCTCGCGACGGCGGCCCTCGGGTACCTCCTCTTCGCCCTGCTCATGCCAGAGAAGCTCTGACGTGACGGCCCTCGCGTTCCTCAAGGTCGCGGTCTTCTTCCTCCTCGTCCTCGCCGTGACGAAGCCTCTCGGCCTCTATCTGCGCCGGGTCTTCTCCGGCGAACGGACGTTCCTCGACCCCGTCCTCGGCCCCGTCGAGCGTCTCGCCTACCGCCTCGGCGGCGTCGACCCGAAGAAGGAGCAGGACTGGAAGGCGTATGCCTCGTCCCTCCTCGTCTTCGGCGTCCTCGGCGTACTCGGCGTCTACGCGCTCGAGCGGCTCCAGCGCCTGCTGCCGCTGAACCCGGACCGCCTCCCCGCCGTCCCTCCCGCCCTCGCCTGGAGCACCGCCGTCTCGTTCGTCACGAACACGAACTGGCAGGCCTACGCGGGCGAGGCGACGATGTCGCACCTCACCCAGATGGCGGCGCTCGCCCTCCACAACTTCCTGTCGGCAGGGGCCGGGATCGCGATCGCGATCGCCGTCATCCGCGGCATCGCCCGCGCCGAGGCAAAGGCGATCGGGAGCTTCTGGGTCGACCTGACCCGCGCGACGCTCTTCGTCCTCCTCCCGATCTCCCTCCTCGCGGCGGTCGTCCTGATGTCGCAGGGAGTCGTCCAGAGCTTCTCGCCTTCGGTGAAGGTCACGACGCTCGACGGCGCGACGCAGACGATCCCGCTCGGACCGGTCGCCTCGCAGGAAGCGATCAAGGAACTCGGAACGAACGGCGGCGGCTTCTTCAACGCCAACTCCGCCCACCCGTACGAGAACCCGACCCCCGCGACGAACCTGCTCGAGACGCTCCTCATCTTCGCGATCCCGGCTGGCCTCACGTACACGCTCGGGTCGATGACGGGGAAGCTCCGCCACGGCTGGGCCGTCTTCTGGGCCATGAGCCTCCTGTTCCTTCTCGGCGCGGGAGTCACGGCCTGGGCCGAGACGCGGGGAAACCCGATCCACCACTACGCCGGGGTGGACGCCACGGCCGGGAACATGGAGGGCAAGGAAGTCCGCTTCGGACCGGCCGACACCGCCCTCTTCGCCGCGGTCACGACGGCCGCCTCGTGCGGCGCCGTGAACGGGATGCACGACTCGTTCACGCCGCTGGGCGGACTCGTCCCGCTCGTCTTCATCCAGCTCGGCGAAGTGATCTTCGGCGGCGTCGGCGCGGGGCTCTACGGCGCCTTCGTCTTCGTCGTCCTCTCGGTCTTCATCGCCGGTCTCATGGTGGGCCGGACGCCCGAATACCTGGGCAAGAAGGTCGAAGGGGCGGAGGTGAAGCTCGCGATGCTCTCGATCCTCGTCCTGACGTTCTGCATCCTCGTCGGGACGGCGGCGGCGGTCACGACGAAGGCCGGCCTCTCGAGCCTCTCGAACGCGGGGCCCCACGGTCTCTCGCAGGCTCTCTACGCCTTCACGAGCGCCGCCGGGAACAACGGGAGCGCCTTCGCCGGGCTGAACGCGAACACAGGCTTCTTCAACCTGGCTCTCGGCCTTTCGATGTTCTCCGGGCGGTTCCTGATGATCGTCCCGATCCTCGCGATGACCGGATCGCTCGCCGCGAAAAAGCGGCTCGCCGAGTCGGCCGGGACGTTCCCCGTCGACGGCCCGCTCTTCACCGTGCTCCTCGCCGGCGTTATCGTCGTCGTGGGGGCGCTCACCTTCTTCCCCGTCCTCTCTCTCGGTCCGGTCGTCGAGCAGCTGCTCATGACCGCGGGCCGGACGTTCTGAGGCCGAACGGATGACGAAGAACGCCGAGATCCCGCTCCTCGACCGGGCGCTCCTCTCCCGGGCCGCGCTCGACTCCTTCCGGAAGCTCCACCCGCGCCACATGCGGAAGAACCCCGTCATGCTCGTCGTCGAGGCCGGCGCCGTCCTCGCGACGCTCGCTCTCCTCGGGATCGGGACTCGCGGGTCGATCTCGTTCCAGCTCCAGGTCGTCCTCTGGCTCTGGGCCACCGTCCTCTTCGCGAACTTCGCCGAAGGCCTGGCCGAGGGGCGCGGAAAGGCCCAGGCCGACGCACTCCGCCGGACGAAAAGCGACGCGGTCGCCCGGCGCCTCGTCGGCGCCGACCGCCGCGAGGAGCAGGTCCCCGCGTCAGGCCTTCGCAAGGGGGACCTCGTCGTTGTCGAGGCGGGCCAGCTGATCCCCGGCGACGGGACCGTCGTCGAGGGGATCGCCTCCGTCGACGAATCGGCGATCACGGGCGAGTCGGCTCCCGTCATCCGCGAGGCGGGGGGCGACCGCTCCGCCGTCACCGGCGGGACGAAGGTCCTCTCCGACCGGATCGTCGTCGAGGTGACGTCCGAGCCCGGCTCGACGTTCCTCGACCGGATGATCCGGCTCGTCGAGGGGGCCGAGCGGCAGAAGACTCCGAACGAGATCGCCCTCGACATCCTCCTCGCGGGGCTGACGATCGTCTTCCTCTTTGCAACGCTGACGCTTCGCCCCTTGGCCCTGTACTCCGGTGGCGACGTCTCGCCGACGGTCCTCGTCGCCCTCCTCGTCTGCCTCATCCCGACGACGATCGGCGGCCTCCTGTCGGCCATCGGCATCGCCGGGATGGACCGCGTCCTTCGCCACAACGTCCTCGCGATGTCGGGCCGCGCGGTCGAGGCCTCGGGCGACGTGAACGTCCTCCTCCTCGACAAGACCGGGACGATCACGCTCGGCAATCGCCAGGCGACCAGCCTTCTCCCGGCGCCGGGCGTCTCCGAGCGGGATCTCGCCGAGCTCGCCCAGCTCGCCTCGCTCGCCGACGAGACGCCCGAGGGGCGCTCGATCGTCGTCCTCGCCAAGGAGCGGTTCGGCCTCCGTGGTCGGGAGCTGCGCGAGCTCCGCGCCCACGTCGTCCCCTTCACGGCCCGGACGCGGATGTCGGGACTCGACTTTCCGGGGGGCCGGAAGGTCCGCAAGGGGGCCGCCGACGCCGTCGACGGCTTCGTCCGCGGTCTCGGGGGTCACTTCCCCGAGGAGGTCCGGCGCGAGGTCTCCCGGATCGCCGGCGAAGGGGGAACGCCTCTCGTCGTCGCCGACGGCGGGAGCGTCGCCGGGACGATCTACCTCAAGGACGTCGTGAAGGGAGGGATGAAGGAGAGGTTTGACCGCCTTCGCGCGATGGGGATCCGGACCGTGATGATCACCGGCGACAACCCGCTCACGGCCGCGAGCATCGCCCGCGAGGCGGGCGTCGACGACTTCCTCGCCGAGGCGACGCCCGAGGACAAGCTCGCCCTGATCCGGAAGGAGCAGGCGAACGGGAACCTCGTCGCGATGACCGGCGACGGGACGAACGACGCCCCCGCCCTCGCCCAGGCCGACGTGGGCATGGCGATGAACACCGGCACCCAGGCGGCGAAGGAAGCCGGGAACATGGTCGACCTCGACTCGAACCCGACGAAGCTCATCGAGGTCGTCGAGATCGGCAAGCAGCTCCTGATGACGCGGGGCGCGCTGACGACGTTCTCGATCAGCAACGACGTCGCGAAATACTTCGCGATCCTCCCAGCCCTCTTCGTCGCGACCTTCCCCGAGCTGC
>CALMDF010000512.1 GCA_937864895.1 uncultured Holophagales bacterium
GAGGATGGTGTACTTCGTCTGGAAGAGCGGCCGGTAGCGGTTCTTCTCGATCCGTCCCCTGTTGTTGCGGATGTCGAAGAGCCAGCCGGTGACCTGGTGGAGCGTCCCGTAGGGACAGACCCAGTTGCAGAACGCGCGGCCGAGGAGAAGCGTGGGGACGAGGAGGAAGAGGGCCCACCAGAGGCGGCGGTAGACGGTGTGCGTCGAGAGGGCCGTCGCGAAGGCGACGAGCGGGTCCAGCTCGAGGAAGAGCGAAGCCGGGTAGCCGCCGAGGCGCGAGAGCCAGGTGACGCCGAGGAGGAAGACGAAGAGGCCGAAGAAGAACGCCTGCGAGACGACGCGGACGTTCGTGATCCGGAAAGCCCGCGCCCACCAGGGAGAGCCGTCCGGGTTCGGGGAGAGGTCCGGCTTGAAAGAGGGGAGGGAGAGGCCCTTCCCGGGCGCGGGGGGCGGGGCCGCGCTCATCCGACCTGGACCTCCTTCACGTTCGTCAGCCGCCAGTCGGGGTTCCCGAGGCCGCGAGCGGCGGCCTTCGCGAAGTACGCCGGGAGCGGCTCGCCTTTCCTCTCGAGGAGGTCGTCCCAGCCGAAGGCGTCGGCGGCGAGCGAGTCCGTCGAGGCGACGATCGTCCGCCCTTCCTTCACGTCGGCGAGGCTCCCGCCCGTCGGTCCGCTCCGCCAGAGGACGCGCGACCCGTCGAGAACGACGAACGTCGGCCGGAGCATGAGGGCGAGGTCCGAGATGATGCCGTGGATGTCCTGGTGGAACTGGTTGCGCCGGCCCCCGAGGAGCCCGTACCAGTTCTTCGTCGTCATCGACGCGCGGCAGAGGTTGTGGTCCTTCACCGGCGCGACGCCGATCACCTTCGTCACGCCCGCGAACGGCCGGAAGAAGAAGGGCCAGCGCGCGATGTGCGTCGCGCCCGGCGTCTCGAGAAGCCGGAAGTCGGAGGGCGTCGGGAGGTAGACCTCGGCGCCCGCGTCGATCGCGGCGCGCTGGACGCCGCTCCGGGCGAAGCAGGCCGCGGGGGACTCGATCGGGTTGTCGGCGACGCGCACCTCGGCCGCCCCCGCCTCCCGGCAGAGCCTCACGAGGGCCGCGACGACGTCGGGGTTCGACGTCGCGCCGAGGGGCGCCGAGCGCTCGAAGGCGACGTTCGGCTTGACGAGGACGACGTCGCCGGCGCGGATGAAACGGCCGATGCCGCCGATGGAGTCGACCGCCGACTTCAGCATCGCGTCGAGGTCGGCGCCGCGCGCGACGCCGAGGTGGGGCAGGACGTTCGACGGGCCGACGGCGAAGCCCTTCTCCGGGAGGCGCAGCCCCTTCGCGCGGGGCTTTCCCCGCTCCCCGTCGGGGTCCCGGAGCGAGAGGGGCCAGCGGGAGGGGGCCAGCGCGGCGTACCCGGCGCCCACGGTGAGGCCGGCGACGGCGCCGAGCTGTTTCAGGAGGCGACGGCGATCCTCATTCATACCCGCCTCCCTCCGCCTTCGCGCCGGCCGGGGGCCCGGTGGCGGCCTTCTTCGCGACCTCGGGCGGCAGGGCGCGGACGGCTTTCTCGAGCTTCGCGAGGAGCCCGGCGGCCTTCGCGGGGTCGGAGGCGCCCTTCACGCCGACGACCATCGTCCCGGCGGGGAGCGCCCGGGCGTACGTCTCGAGGTACTGGTCCTTCACCCACGCGGCTCCGGCCGCCTCGACCTTGAAGCCGTAGGAGAGGAAGCCCGCCTCGAGCTTCGCCGCGAGCTCCCGCGCCTTCGCCTCGTCGCCCGCGGGAAGGACGAAGAGCTCCGTCTCGCCGTCGTCGAGCGTCGCCGAGGTGACGTTCTTCGCGAAGCCGAACGAGAACGCGTTCTCGGCCGTGTAGAGGAGCCGGTCCTGCGGAATGCCGAGCGCGTCGCCGAAGAGGTCGGCGGTCCAGGGCTTCTCGCCCGCGGCGATCCCCGACTCGAAAGCCCCGCGGAGGGCCGCGAGCTGTGCGAGGACGGCCGGCGACTCGTCCGAACCGATCGCGCGGAGGTAGCTCGTCCCGCGAGCGAGGAAGAGGGCGTTCCGCGCGACGTACCAGGAAGTGCCGCGCTCCGTCGCCGCCTTCGCGTCGGGCGGCTTCTCGGCGACGAACGCTCCGAGGGCGTTCTCCGCCGAGCCGAGGTCGTAGAGCTCGAGGTCGACCGTGGCGCCGCCCGGCCCCGACAGGGTGACGAAGGCGAGCGCGCGGAAGCCGCGCGCGAGAAAGAAGTCGGCGCGGCCGTTGATCTTGACGTAGAGGTTCTCGGCGTCGAAGCGCGAGACCGGTCCCTCGCTCCATCCCTCCGCGGCGAGCGCGGGCGGGAGCGCGCCGCGATCCGTGGACGGGGCCGCAGCCGCGGAGGCGGGGGCGGCGGAGCCGCCTCCCGCGACGAACGCGATCCCGTCCGGTGCCCTCCGTCCCTCGATCCCGGGAGTCGCGGCAGCCCCCGTCGCGAGGAGCGCCGGGTCGGCGAGGAGCGCGGGGTCGGGGTGCGCGCCGCGCCAGGCGACCCAGGCGGCGAGGAGCGCGAGGACGGCGATCACGACCGCCCCGGTCTTCGCTTCCGACGTCGAGTAGGTCTTCCGGAAGACGCGGAAGGGACGGGGGTTCAGGACGCGACGCTCGCGGGCGTCGAGGCTGGCCGGCGCGCTCCGGGCGGGTGCCGCTCCCATCGAACGTCAGCGTAGCACCGGGGCCCGTGCCGCGGAGCGGCAGACTCGCGGCACGACGCTCCCGCGACGGAGCGGTCTTTCGGACGCCCGGTGGAATTCAGCGCGGCGCGACCCTACGATTCGCCGCAGCCTTCGGCGCAAGACAGGTCCCGCCCCTTCATCTCCTTCGAGGAGGCCTCCATGCGACTCCTCGCAACCGCCGTTGAGCAGGGCCGTCCTGACGGGAGACACGCTCTACCTCTCCGGCGAGCTGGGCCTCCTGCCCGGCCGGAAGGTCCCGGCGACGGCCGAGATGGAGGCGGAGCTGCTCCTCCGGAACGTGAAGGCCACGCTGGCCGAGGCGGGGATGACGATGGACGACCTCGTGTCGGTGCAGGTCTTCTGCTCCGACGTAGCCCACTTCGACGCTTGGAACGCCGTCTACCGCTCCCACTTCACGAAGGAGTACCCGGCCCGCGCTTTCATCGGGTCCGCGCCGCTCCTTTACGGAGCGCGTTTCGAGATGCAGGGCGGCGCGGTCCGGCGCGCCGTCGACCCGCCGGCGGCGTCGGCGCCTGGCGATGGCGCGTGGACTCCTGCAGCGGGCTGACGCCTCCGAAGGCGCCGTAGCCCGGCCTCGGGCTCGACCGGTTCACGGAGCGTCGGCGCGGGAGGCCCGGAACGCCTCCACCTCGAACGGGTTGTCGAGGTAGGGGTCGCGCCCGCGGAGGCGTGCGGCGAGCGAGGCCCCGAGGTAGACGAACGGGAAGAGGAGCCCCCACCGCGCCCACTGGGCGACGTGGACCCGCTCGTGCGCGCGCCAGCGCCCGGCGTCGTCGTCGCTCCGGGCGAGGACGACGTGCCCGAGGGTGATCGCCGCGATCGTGACTCCCGGCAGGAGGCACGCGAGGACGGTGGAGAGGGGGCCGCCCGTCACCTCGACGACTCCCGACACGACGCGGACGCGCGAACGGAAGAGGGCGAACGGGATCACGAAGAGGAGGAGGACGAGGAGCGTCCACGGGCCCGCCCAGGCGTAGCCCGCGAGCCGGAGAAGGCCGGACGGGGCGGGGCGGCCCGCGGCGCTCACGAGGCGGAGGTCCCCTCCCGGAACGGGCGCGGGGAGGGGGACTTCACTCCTTCTCCCCCTTCTCCCTCTTCTCGACCTTCTCCCCCTCGACCGCTTCCGCCTCCGCCGTCACCTCGGCGACGGCGCGCGACAGGAGCTCTCCCCGGGCCGCGTCGAGCCGGTCCTTCGTCGCGGCCCACCGGTCCCTCTCGGCCCAGAAGGGGCAGGCGGGGCAGGTCCCGCCCGCGGGGTAGTCGGTCCCTTCCTCGTGCGGGCAGCCGAGGATCTCCTCGGCGACGACGACGCTGAGGGCTTCGTGCCGCTCGACGAAGGCCATCACCTTCTCGCCCACGAACGGGTCCTCGCGCACGTCGCTCGCGTCCGAGGTGAAGGAGGTCTGGTCCGTCGGCTCCGCCTGCCTGGCGGGGACGATCGTGACGACAACCTTCGAGGCCCGCGCGTCGTCGGGGCCGTAGTAGGCGACGGTCGCCGCGGGAAAGCCGCGGAAGCCGCGCCGGGAACGCTTCGCGAGCCGGGGGTGCAGTCGGAGAGGTCTCACGCGAGGAGCCTACCGCGAAGGGGGCGCGAGGCAGAGACCGGCGCGATGGCCGCGGCCCCGGCCGCGGGCGAGGAAGCCGCCGGCGGCTTTCTCGAAGGAATCGGGAGGCGACGGGAGGGCGTCCCAGCCGAGGGAGGGAGCGAGGGCGCGGTGGAGGTCGTCGTAGAGGAGCTCGACGGTTCGCTCCGCGGTCGACACGCGCGACCTCCGGGTGCCTCCGTCGAAGAAGACGCTCAGCCCGGTGACCGGGCCGCCGAAAACGGCCGAGAGCGCCCCGTCCGGCAGGAACCGCTCCCAGCGCCCGGGATCGGAGGGGCCGTGCCTCGGGCAGGGCGGCGCGTCGCGCGGGCCGCTGCCCCAGACCTCGTGGGAGGAGAGTGGCTCGCCGCCGCAGTGGCCGGTGAAGAGGGCCGGGCCGGGCCTCGCGGAAAGGTCGAGGGCCCGCTCCCAGGCGTCGTCGTCGAGAAGCGGCGCCGAAGCGGGGGCCCGTT
>CALMDF010000513.1 GCA_937864895.1 uncultured Holophagales bacterium
GACGACCTCCTCGCTCCTCCACGGGACACCGTCCGCTGCGGCCCGGCGGCAGGCCCCGGGGAGAGGCGTCCCGGCGAGTCCCGGGAAAGCCTCTTCGAGCGTGAGGCCGAGGAACTGCGAGTTGTCGACGCCGAGGATCGCGTCCGCGGCAGGGGTCGCGCCGGTGAGCACGAGACGCCCTCCGGCGTCCAGGCGATAGTGCTGGAGGCCGACCGGGATCGACGACACGAGCCTGCGGCTCTCCTCCTCGCGGCGCTCCTCGTCGTCGCGAGCCTCGCGGCGCTCGATCTCCGCCGCGGCGCGCGCCGCGAAGAGCCCGAGCACGCGGCAGGCCGAGTCTCCGTCCGCGAGCGCCCTGCGCGAGAGGGCGGCGAGGAGCCCGAGGGGCCGCCCGTCGGCGCCACCGAGCGGCACGCCGGCGTAGCTCGAGAATCCCCGTTCCGCCAGGACGTGGTCCTCCGGGAAGAGGTCGGCCACTCCGGACGGGAAGACGCAGGGGACGCGCCCGACCACCCGCTCGCACGGCGCCCCGCGAAGGCCGTAGGTGAACGGCTCGCCCGGCCCGCCGCCCTTGCGGATCGCGAGGGTCCTCACCCGGGGCGGCTCCCCGGGCTCGAGCCGGCCCACGAACACCATCTCCATCCGAAGAGCGTCGGCGAGACCCGCCACCAGTCGGTCGAAGAACCCGTCGGCCGGCCCCGCGTCCAGGGCCGTGCCGAGGACCGCGGCGGCGCGTTCGAGCCGACGTTCGGCCGTGACGTCCGAGGCGAAGACGACGAGCCTTTCCCCGGAGGATTCCGGGTCCATCACGCGCCGAACAGAGACGCGCAGCTCGAGCTCGGCTCCCCCTTGCAGCAGGGCCCGGCCGTCGAAGGAGGACGGCGTCGGAGAGCCGGCTTTCCCGAGGAGCTCCTCCGCGCCCGAAGAGAAGAGGGTCGTCAGGCGCTCTCCCTCCCACCGCCGATCCCCTTCACGACCCCAGGTGGAGACGAAAGCCTCGTTGACGCCGACGACGATCCCGTCCGTCGTGGCGACGAGCGCCGGCACGGGCGAGGCTTCCAGCATCCGCGAGAGGCCCCTGGGCGCGCCCGCCCCCGCGAGGTCGCGGAGGCCGCCGCCCTCGCCTTCCCGCGAGGCGGGGGTGCTGCCCTCAGGGGGAGATCCGGGGACCGGAATCATCGTGCCTCCGCCGCCACGGGCGCCCGCGAGACGCGGTGCCTGGAGAAACTCTATCAGGACGGCCCGGCACCGGAGGTCGCCAGGCCCGATCCCGGCGACGGCTCTGCGCGGTCTGGGTTACGCGCCGAGGAGCGCCCTCACCTCTCGGGCGATCTCGAGGCAGCTCGTCAGCCCGGGCGACTCGACCCCGACGAGGTTCACCCAGCCGGGGAAGCCGCGGGCCGATTCCTCCGCGACGACGAAGTCCCGGAACGGCGCCCCGATCGCCTGGAGACGCGCCCGGATTCCCGACTGGTCCGGCGCGAGGTCGCCCTCCTCGAGCGAGGGGAGATAGCGCCGGGCGGCATCGAGGAAGGCGCTGCGCCGCCCCTCGTCCACGGAGTAGTCCTGCCGCCGGTCCCCGAGGACCTCCACGTCGGGACCGAGCCTCAGCTCGCCGTCGAGGTCGAGCGTGAGGTGGATGCCGAGGACGCTTCCGTACCCTGCCGGGAGGACCGGATAGAGGAGCCGGCGCGCCAGGTGGCGGCGCGCGGAGCGGATCCGGAAGTAGCTCCCTTTCGTCCAGGTCTGGCGGTAGCCCACCTCCTCGACGTTTAGCCCCGGCATCGCGGCGACGACGTCCGCGTCGAGGCCGGCGGCGTTCACGACGCGCGCAGCCGTCAGCCGCGCCTCCTCGCCCGCCGGGTCCGAGAAGACGAGCTCGAATCCTCCGGCGACCGGGCTGGCCGCCTTCAGCGAGTGCCGGAAGGCGAAGCTCGCCCCGTTTCCCTCGGCGATCACGCGGAGGACGCGGAAGAGGCCGTGGACGTCGAAGATCCCGGTCGACGGCGAGAGGACCGCCGCGGCCGCCCGGACGTGCGGCTCCTCGGCGCGGAATCTCCCGATCGGGACCTCCTCGAGCTCGACGCCGTTCGCGCGTCCCCCCGCCACGACCTCGGCGAGCCGGGGCTCCTCGTCCGGCTCGACGGCCAGGAGCCACTTGCCGGTACGCAGGAACGGCACCCCGTGCGCCTCGCAGAACTCCGAGAGGCTCCGGTTCCCGGCCACGGAGAGCCGCGCCTTGAGCGAGCCCGCCGGGTAGTAGATCCCGGCGTGGAGGACCTGGCTGTTGCGCGAGCTCGTCTCCTGGCCCGGCGAGGCGTGTCGCTCGGCGACGACGACCGAGAGCCCGCCGCCGGAGAGCTCGGCGGCACACGCGAGGCCGACGGCCCCCGCTCCCACCACGATGACGTCGGCGTCCATCCGCGTCATCGTCGCAGAACCCTCCGGATCGTGTAAAACCTCGCTAAACCGATGAACACGATCGCCCGGCCCGCTCCCGGCGCCGTGACCGCCCGGCTCGCGGCTCGCGGCCTCGCCGTCCTCACCCTCATCAACCTCTTCAACTACCTCGACCGGTACGTCGTCTCTTCCCTGGTCGAGAGCCTGCGCAATTCCGAGCTGCGGCTCACCGACACCCAGTCGGGCGCCCTCATGACCGGGTTCATCGTCGTCTACATGGTCGCGTCTCCCTTCTTCGGCGTCCTCGGCGACAAGGGCTCGCGGCCGCGGCTCCTCGCGCTCGGGGTCTTCGTCTGGAGCCTCGCCACCGCCGCGGCGGGGCTCGCGAAGAGCTTCGCCTCGCTCTTCGCGGCGCGCGCGGCGGTCGGGATCGGCGAAGCCGCCTACGGGACGATCGCCCCGAGCCTCCTCGCGGACTACTTCTCCCGCGAGAAGCGGGGACGCGTCTACGCCATCTTCTTCTGCGCCATCCCGATCGGCTCGGCGCTCGGCTACATCGTGGGCGGGTACGCCGACACGCACCTCGGCTGGCGATCGGCGTTCTTCGTCGCGGGCCTCCCCGGGCTCCTCCTCGCGTTCCTCGCCCTCACCCTTCCCGACCCGCCGCGCGGCGCGAGCGACGAGGGAGAGGCCCCGCCCGAAGGCGCCTCGACGGAAGCCGGGTGGGGCTCCTACCTCGCGCTCGCGAAGAACCGTCCGTTCCGGATCGCCGTCCTCGGTTATGCGGCCTACACGTTCGGGATCGGCGGCATGGCCTTCTGGATGCCCGCGTTCCTCGAGAGGGTCCGCGGCGTCCCGAAGGAAGTGGCGACGGTCCAGTTCGGCCTCGTCGTCGTCGTCACCGGGTTCGTCGGGACGTTCGCCGGGGGGTTCGTCGGAGACGCCCTCCTGAAAAGGACGAGGGAAGCCTACCTGTGGGTCTCCGGCGTCTCGACGCTCGTCGCCGTCCCGTTCGCGTTCGTCGCCCTCACGGCGACGAGCCCGCGGGTCTACCTCCCCTCTCTCGTCGTCGCGCAGCTCTTCGTCTTCGCCTCGACGGGCCCGATCAACTCGGCGATCGTGAACGACGTCCTGCCGTGGCAGCGGGCCGCGGCGGTCGCGGCGTGCAACTTCACGATCCACGTCCTCGGCGACGTCCCGTCGCCCCCGCTCATCGGGGCCCTCTCCGACGCGACCACGCTGCAGTCCGCGGTCCTCCTCGTCCCGGTCGCCTTCCTCGCGGGCGGCGCGATCTGGACGTGGGGGGCCCTTACGGGACGCCGGACGTGATCCGCGCCGCCGCCACCGCGGTCTCCCGCATCGTCCTTCGCGTCTTCTACCGTCGGGTCGAGGCTTCGGGCCTGGAGCGGATCCCCGCCGCCGGCCCGACGATCCTCGTCCTGAACCACCCGAACGGGCTCATGGACCCTCTCCTCCTCCTCTGCCTCTCTCCGCGGCCCGTCTCCTTCCTCGCGAAATCCCCCCTGTTCACGATGCCGTTCGTCTCCCTCTTCGTGAAGGCGTTCGGCTCGATCCCGGTCTACCGCCCGCAGGACGCCGACGCCGACGTGCGCCGGAACCGGGAGACGTTCGCGAAGGCGCGCGAGCTCCTGAAGCTCGGCGGCGTCCTCGCGCTCTTCCCGGAAGGCGTCTCGCACGACGAGCCGCGCCTCATGCCGCTCAAGTCGGGCGCGGCCCGCATCGCCCTCGGCGCGGCCTCCGAAGGGCCCGTCACCGTCGTCCCGGCCGGCCTCACGTACGAGGCCCGGGACATCTTCCGGAGCGGCGCCCTCCTCAGGGCCGCCGAGCCCTTCACCGTCGAGCCGATCCCGCTCGACGAGAAGGGCGAGCCGCCGCGAACCGCCGTGAAGGCGCTCACCGAGAGGCTTCGCGCGGCCCTCGAAGGGGCGACGCTTCAGGCCGACGACATCCGCACCCTCCGTCTCGCCGCCTTTGCGGAATCGCTCGTGACGGCCGGGACGGACGTCGAGACCCTCGAGTCGCGGGTCGCCGTGCGGCGCCTCCTCCTCGACCGGGCGGCCCTCCTGCGCAAGCTCGAGCCGGGTCGGCTCGCCGCCCTCGAGGCGCGCCTCGAGGACTTCTCCCGCGTCCTTCCCGATTCCGGGCTCTCCCCGTCCGACCTCGACTCCTCGTCCGTCCGCGCCGAACTCGCCGCCTCGGCTCTCACGGCGATCCTCGTCGCCCTCTTCCTCGCGCCTCCCGCCCTCCTCGGCGTCCTCGCCCACGCCCCCGCCTACAACCTCATCGGCCCCCTCGCGGCACGTCTCTCCCGCGGCAACACCGACATCGTCGCCACGATCAAGGTCCTCGGGGCCTTCCTCTTCTTCCCCCTCACATGGATCGCCCTCGGAACGGCCGCCGGCCTCGCGTGGGGCCTCTTCCTCGGCCTTCTCGTCGGCTTCGCGCTCCCGCCCCTCGGGTACCTCGCGCTCCTCCTCCTCCAGCGCTGGGAGCGGACTCGCGCCGCGGTCCGCGCCCTGGTCCTCTCCGTCTTTCGCCGCCGGGCCCTGTCGCGCCTCCGCGTCGAACGTACCGCCCTCGTCGCCGAGATGCAGTCCCTCGACGCCCTCGCACGCCAAGCAGAACGTAGAGCGTAGACCAGACCCCCTGGAGAAGGGGGTCAGGTCTACCGTCTACACTCTACGGGGTCAGGCGAGGGAGAGGAGGGCCTCCTCGACGGCTCCCTTCACGAGCGGGATCTTGTAGTCGTTGCCGGACATCGGCTCGGCGCCCTTCACGGCGGCCTCCGCGGCTTCGGCGGCGGTCTTCGCGTCGAGGGCACGGCCCGCGAGGACCTTCTCGACCTCGGGAACGCGCCACGGGATCGGGGCGACTCCGGAGAGGACGACGCGGGCCGACCAGACCTTCCCGTCTTTCATCGAGAGCGCGAGGGCGACGCCTCCGAGCGCGAAGTCCCACGCGCCTCGGGCGCGGACCTTCTTGTAGAGGCCCTTCCCGCCCGCCAGGGGCGGCGGGAGGAGGATCTCGGTGATCACCTCCCCGGGCTCGAGAACCGTCTCGCGCGTGTGGTCGACGGCGGGGAGGACGAACAGCTTCTCGACCGGCACGCTCCGCGTCCCTTTCGGCCCGGCGATACGGGCCGTGGCCTGGAGCGCGACGAGAGGCGAGGCCGTGTCGGAGGGGTGGACGATGTAGCAGCCGGAGCCGCCGAAGATCGCGTGGTAGGTGTTCTCGCCCTCGACGGCGTAGCAGGGCTCGCCCCCCTTGCGGGCGCAGGCGAAGTCGCCGCGGAAGTACCAGCAGCGGGGCCGCTGGCAGAGGTTCCCGCCAAGCGTCCCCTGGTTGCGCAGCTGCGGGCTCGCGGCCGCGGCAGCTCCCTGGGCGAGCGCGGGCCAGCCCTTCGCGATCTCGGCGTGGCGGGCGATCTCGGCGAGCGTCGTGAGGGCGCCGAGACGCAGCCCGCGGTCCTTCGTGGCGGAGATCCCCTTCAGCTCGGCGAGGCCCGAGAGGCTGACGACGGCCTTCGCGTCGAAGACCTCGTCGCGGAGGCAGCCGACGAGGTCGGTGCCGCCGGCGTGGGCGCGCGCGCCCGGCTCGGAGAGGGCCTTCACGGCCTCGGCGACGGTGCGGGGACGGACGTAGCGAAAGCTCGGAAGCATCGCGTCACCCCTTCTTCCCGCGCCCGGCGAGGAGCGCGACGAGCCTCGGCGGCGTGACGGGCGAGTCGTGGACCCGGATGCCGACCGCGTCGTGGACGGCGTTCGCGATCGCGGCGGCCGTCGGGATGGTGGCCGGCTCGCCGACGCCCTTGGCGCCGGCGGTGTTGCACTCGGTGTCGACGAGGTCGACGGAATGCACCTTCTGCTCGGCCGGCACGTCGAGCGCCGTCGGGATCTTGTAGTCGTGCCAGTTCACGTTGCACATCTTCCCGGTGTTGCGGTCGAGGACCCGCTCCTCGGTCCGGCCGAGGCCGAGACCCATGACGAGGCCGCCCTGGACCTGGCACTCGAACGTGAGTCGGTTCATCACGCGGGCGCTGTCCTGCGCCGCGAGGAGGCGGGTCACGGTCACCTCGCCGGTCTTCGTGTTCACCTCGACCTCGGCGAAGTGCGCCGCGAACATCGAGATGACCTTTCCCTCGACGTTCGGCCCGCGGGTCCCGACGCCGACGAGGACCTGCTGCCTCTGCAGCCCCGGCACGGCCGTGACGAGGAGCTTCTTCGACGGGTCCTGCTTCGAGACGACCTCGCCGTTCGAGAGAGCCAGGTCGTCGACGGGGAGCTTCATCTCCTCGGCCGCCGCCTTCAGGAGCTTCTCCCTCACCTCGACCGCCGCCGCTCGCACGGCGGGCATGTCGGAGGGGACGGTCTTCGAGCCGCCGCTCGGCCCGGTGTACTGGGTCGTGCCGGTGTCGGCGTGCTCGATCTGGATCCTGTCGAGGGGGACGCCGAGCTCCTCGGCCACCACCTGCGCCATGATTGTCTTCGTGCCAGTGCCGATGTCGGCGGCCCCGGAGTTGAGGTTGACGCTCCCGTCGGCGAAGAGCTTCACGACGACCGTCGCCGGGGGCCCGCCTCCGTAGCCCCAGAGACCCGACGCCACGCCGACGCCCCTCTTCACCGCCCCGTCGCCTTTCGCCTTCTTCTTCGCCTCGGCCCAGCCGAACTCCTTCGCGCCGTCCCGCAGGCACTCCGCGAGGCCGGTCGAGGTGTAGGGCTGGTTGCCGCGCCGCTGGCTCACCTTCGGGACGTTCTTCAGCCGGAGCTCGACGGGGTCCATCCCGAGCTTCTTAGCGAGCTCGTCCATCGCCTGCTCGAGCGCCCACGCCCCCTGCGGAAAGCCCGGGGCGCGCATCGCGCGGGCCCGCCCGGCGTTGATGGCGACGTTCTCGTCGAGGGTCTTCACGTTCGGGCAGGTGTAGAGGTCGGCCGCGAGGAACGACGTGTCGGCGCCGTTGGGGTACGCCCCGCCGGAGCCCATCGAGAGGAACTCGATGGCCGTGAGCGTCCCGTCCTTCTTCGCCCCGATCTTCACCTTCATCGTGTTCGCGGGCCGGTTCCCCGCGTTCAGGAAGACCTCCTCGCGGGAGAGGAAGAGCTTCACCGGCCGGGCGGTCATCTTCGCGAGGAGCGCCGCGATGACGGTGTACTTCCCCGCCTCGAGCTTGCTTCCGAAGCCGCCGCCCATGTAGTGGCCGATGACGCGGACGTTGGCAAGCGGGAGCTTCAGGGCCGCGGCCACCTGCTGCTGGACGACGAAGACGCCCTGCGTCGTGTCCCAGACGGTGAGCCGGTTCCCGTCCCACTTCACGACCGAGCCGTGGACCTCCATCGGCGCGTGGATCTCGCAGGCCGTCGAGTACGTCCCCTCGACGACCGCGTCGGCCGCGGCGAAGCCGGCCGCGACGTCGCCCCGCTCGTACTTCGACGGGTCGCCGTAGCGGTTCGTCCCCTCGTGGATCGCGGGGGCACCGGCCTCGAGGGCCTTCTGCGGGTCGAGGACGAACGGGAGCTCCTCGTACGTGACGCGGATCGCCTTCAGCGCGTCGTACGCCTGCGCGCGGGTCTCCGCCGCGACGGCCGCGACCTCGTCGCCCTCGTGGCGGACGCGGTCGTCGAAGAGCTTCGAGTACGACTTCCCGCGGCTCCGGTACCACGGGATGTCCGTGCCCGGCGTCTTCCCGGTGATCACCGCGCGGACTCCCGGCATCTTCTCGGCCGCGCTCGTGTCGATCGACTTGACGACGGCGTGCGCGTGCGGGCTGCGGAGGATCGCCGCGTGGAGCATGTCGGGGAGCGCGAAGTCGAGCGGGTAGACGGCCGAGCCGCTGACGCGCTCGTAGGCGTCGACGCGGGGGACGGGCTTGCCCACCACCTTCGTCTCGCCCCACGGCGGCATCTCGACCTTCGGCGCGGGGGTCTCGGGAACGGCGCCCTGGAGCCAGTAGAGAAGGTCCGTCACGGGTCACCTCCCCTTGCGCAGCGTGGCGGCCTTGCCGACCGCGTTGAAGATGTGGGAGTAGGCCCCGCAGCGGCAGAGGTTGCCGCTCATGCCGAGGCGGATCTCGTCGAGCGTCGGGTCGGGGTTCGCGCGGAGGAGGCCTTCCGCCGCGATCACCTGCCCCGGCGTGCAGTAGCCGCACTGGAAGGCGTCCTCGTCGGCGAACGCCTGCTGCACCGGCCCGAGCTCCTCGCCTTTCATGAGCCCCTCGACCGTCGTCACCTCCCTCCCCTCGGCCTCGAGGGCGAGGGTGAGGCAGGAGTAGCGCGGGACGCCGTCGACGAGGACCGAGCAGGCGCCGCACTCGCCCCGCTCGCACCCGGGCTTCGTCCCGGTGAGGCCGAGCTTCTCGCGCAGGACCACGAGGAGCGTGTCGCGCGGCTCGACGAGGACCTTGTGCGTCCGCCCGTTCACGACGAGCGTCAGCTTCGACGGCTCGGCCGCGGGGACTTCCGAGACGGGGGCCGCCTTCTGTGGAGCGCCGAGGGCGTCCTTCGCCACCGCGACGCCGATCGCCGCGGGGACCGCCGAGCCGAGGAAGCCGCGGCGGCTGACGCCGCCGGGCACGGATTCGAGGTCGTTCCGATCGTCCGTTCTGTCGGCCATGCGTCCTCCCGCGACCGGGGCTCGAGATCGCGAGTCCTCCCCGGTCGACGACCGGTCATGTTACGACGCGACGAGGCGACGCGACGCGATGCGGAAGATGCGACACGCTCTCCCCGCGGCTCCCTGAACGGTCGGCATCCGGGCCGCCCCCCGGTCAATCCGGGGCGTCGGGACGCCGAAGCGCCTCGCGGAGCGCCGCCGCGAGCGCCTCCGCTTCCTCGCCGAGGACGAGGTGGACGACTCCGCCCGGCAGTCGCATGACGCCGCCGACCCCCGCCGCGAGGAGCGCCGGCTCGTCGAGGAGCGCAGGGTCGGCGACGACGAGGCGGACTCGCGTCCGCGCGCAGACCTCCGCGATCCTCACGTTCGCGGGGCCCCCGAGCGCGGGAAGGACCGCTCCGGCGAGCGCACGGACCTCGGGTGAAACGGGCGCTCCCGGGGCCCCGGTGACCGCGGCCTGCGGGCCGACCGCGGGCGCCGCGCCGAGGACCCCCTCCATCGCCGACTTCAGGTTCTCCGACCTCGTCCCGAAGACCGCCTGCACGGCGTTGCCGACGACGACGACGCCCGCCGCCCCGAGCGCCCGGAGGGCCTTGCGGTCGGCGCGTTCGAGGTCCCTCACCGTGACGCGCAGCCGGGTGATGCAGGCGTCGAGGCTCTCGATGTTCCGCGCGCCGCCGAAGGCGGCGACGAGCCTCTCGGCAAGGCCCGGCGGCTCGACGGCCTCCGGCCGGGGAGCCGGCCCTTCCGCGGGCGCGGCGGGGGGCGCGGGCGAGGACACCGCCTCCTCCCGTCCCGGCGTCTTCAGGTCGAAGCGGAGGATCGC
This sequence comes from uncultured Holophagales bacterium, assembly GCA_937864895.1. GTDB lineage: Bacteria > Acidobacteriota > Thermoanaerobaculia > UBA5066 > UBA5066 > UBA5066. The sequence continues at coordinate 9,854 of CALMDF010000513.1, forward strand.
GGCCCGGAAGGCCCCGTAGTAGACGAGCCCCCAGAGCGGGCCGAGGAGCGGCACGAGCCACGGGCGCGTGTCCATGGGCCAGTAGAGGACGAGGTCGAAGAAACCGTGGGAGAAGGTGAACCCGAGCTTCATCCCCGCGACGTTCGCGACGACGAAGGCGAGCCCGGCGAGGAAGGCGTGAAGCGCGTAGAGGGGCGGAGCCAGGAAGAGGAACGAGAACTCGATCGGCTCCGTGATCCCCGTCAGGAACGACGTCGCAGCGGCCGAGAGCATGATCCCGCCGATGCGCGCGCGGTTCTCCGGCCGGGCAGACCGCCAGATGGCGAGCGCGGCCGCCGGCAGCCCCCACATCTTGAAGAGGAAGCCTCCCGAAAGGATGCCCGCGGCCGGGTCGCCCGCGAAGAAGCGGGTGATGTCGCCGTGGACGGTCCTGCCCGCTGCGTCGACGAAGGAGCCGATCTCGAAGAAGAACGGGACGTTCCAGATGTGGTGAAGACCGAACGGCAGGAGGAGGCGCTCGACGACCCCGTAGATGAAGGTCGCCTCGACCGGGCGGCCGTAGGCGACGTGGTCCGAGAGGACGCGGATCGCGCGCTGGACCGGAGGCCAGAGGAAGGCGAGGGCGACGCCGAGGAGAGTTGCGGAGAGCCCCGTGAGGATCGGGACGAGCCTCTTGCCGCCGAAGAAGCCGAGCCAGGCCGGCAGTTCGGCCCTCGAGAAGCGACGAAAAAGAGCCGCGGCGAGGATGCCGACGAGGATCCCGCCGAAGACCCCCGTCTCGACGGAGTCGAACCCGAGGACCTTCGTCGTCGGAAGGCCCCGGAGGCTCGCCGAGGCGCCGAGAGTGGCGACGAGGACGACGAATCCGACGACGGCCGCCACGGCGGCCGCCCCGTCGTTCTCCGCCAGGCCGAGGGCGACCGCGATGGCGAAGATGAGAGGAAGGCTCGTGAAGATCGCCCCGCCCGACTGCGCGAGGACGCTTGCGACCGCGTCGGGAAAGAGGCCGAGCTTCGAGCTCCCGAGGCCGAGGAGGAGCCCGGCCACCGGAAGGACCGAGACCGGGAGCATGAGGGCCCGCCCGATCTTCTGGAGGAGGTCGAAGGCGCGCCCCCTCGTCACGTCGCCTCCCCCCACCCGGCGAGGAGGGTCCGCACCTCGGCGGCCGTCGTCGCCTCCAGCGCCTCGACGGCGAGCCTGCGGCAGGCGTCGAGGGAGACCTCCCTCACGCGCGCCTTCACCGACGGCACCTGCGCCGCCCCGACCGAAAGCTCGCCGACACCGAGGCCGAGGAGGAGCGGAACCGCCGCGAGGTCTCCCGCCAGCGCGCCGCAGACCGCGGCCGGGATGCGGTGCTTTCGCGCGGCCGCCGCGGTCCGGCCAACGAGGTGGAGGACGGCCGGGTCGAGGGCGTCCGCGCGGTGGGAGAGACGCGGGTGGCCGCGGTCCATGGCGAGGGTGAATTGCGTCAGGTCGTTCGTCCCGATCGTCACGAAGCCCGCCTCGCGGAGAAACGCCTCCGCGAGGATCGCCGCCGACGCGACCTCCACCGTCATCCCCGCGAGCCGGTGCGGCGCCCCGAGCCGCCCGCGCTCCTCCTCGAGGGCCGAGACCGCCTCGCGCCACTCGTCGAGCGTCGCGACCATGGGGAACGTCACTCTCACGTCGTACTCCCCCGGGACCCTGAGGAGGGCGCGGAGCTGGGTGCGGAAGAGGTCCGGCCGGTCGAGAAAAACCCGCAGGCCCCGCTCGCCGAGCGCGGGGTTCTCCTCCTCGGGGAGGGGAAGCCAGCGGAGAGGCTTGTCGCCCCCCGCGTCGAAGGTCCTGACCACGACGGGCCTGCCGGGACCGACCGCCTCGGCGACGGCGCGGTAGACCGCCTCCTGCTCGTCCTCCGACGGCACGTTGGAGCGGTCGAGGAAGAAGAGCTCCGAGCGCAGGAGGCCGATTCCCTCGGCGCCGGCCGCGATCCCCTCCTCCGCGTCGACGAGGCTCCCGGCGTTCGCGAGGACCGAGACCCGGAGGCCGTCCTTCGTGCGCGCCGGCCCGGCGGCCGCGAGACGGTCGGCGCTCCGGCGCGCCTCGCGTATCGCGCAGCGCGACCTCACGGCCTCGCGCTCCGCGTCGCCGGGAGAGAGGCGCAGCTCGCCCGCCTCGCCGTCCAGGATGGCGGGCGTCCCGTCGGCGACCTCCAGCACCCGCGCCTCGATCCCCGCCACGGCCGGGATCCCCATCGAGCGGGCCAGGAGCGCGGCGTGCGAGGTGGCCCCGCCCGAGACCGTGCAGAAGCCCGCGATCCCTCCCCGCCCGAGCGTGGCCGCCTCCGAGGGCGAGAGGTCCTCCGCCACGACGATCGAGCCCGTCGGGGGAGACGGGGGGGCCGACCTCTGCCCGGTGAGGATGCGCAGGACGCGTCTTCCCGCGTCGCGCAGGTCGGCGGCGCGGGCCGCGAGCGCCGGGTTCGGGAGGAGCGAGATCCGGTCGGCGTAGCGGTGCACCGCCTCGCGGAACGCGAAGGCCGCGCTCTTGCCGGCGGCGATCTCGTGCTCCGCCTCGGCGATGAGGAGCGGGTCCTCGAGGAGCGCGACGTGCGCCTCGAAGATGTCGGCGTGCTCGCTCCCCGCCTCGGCCCCGAGGCGCGCTTCGAGAGCGCGGAGCTGGACCTTCGCCTCCTCGAGGGCGAAGTCGAGGCTCCGGCGCTCCGTCCTCTCGTCCTCTCCCGACTCCGCGACCTCGGGCTCCTCGCGCAGGAGGCGCGACACGGGTCCCGCGGCGCAGCCGGGCGCCGCCGGGACTCCGGTGAAGACGCGGGCCTCGGGCCGGGCGGGCCGGGGAATCGAGGAGAGCGGCGCCGCCGGCTCGTTCCCGTCCGCCGCCTCGAGGACCCGCGCGAGGACCGCGAGCGCCTTGCCCGCGTCCGGGCCCGTCGCCCGGAGACGCACGACCTCGCCGTGGACGACGCCGAGGGAGAGGAGGCCGACGATGCTCCGCGCGCTCGACATCGACGCCCCGGTCTCGACGAGGACCTCCGCCCGGAACCTCCGCGCCGCGCCGGCGAGCGCCGCCGCGGGGCGGGCGTGGAGGCCGAGCGTCCGGAGGACCCTCACGTCGCGGACCTTCTCGACGGGCGCCGGACCCGGCGCCGGACCCGCCACGGGCATGAGCCCCAGGAAAAGGATGTCGTCGACCCCGGCCGTCACGAACCCCGAGGCGGCCCGCATCGTCGCCACCCTCTCCCGGCTCGTGATCACGACGGGCGTCACGAGGCTGCGTGCCGAACGGGCGACGAGGTCGGCATCGAAGGCCAGGAGCGGCTCGCCGACGGTGACCCTCCGTCCCTGGGCGACCCGGGGGACGAACCCCCGCCCCCCGAGGGCGACCGTGTCGAGCCCGACGTGGAGCATCACCTCCACCCCCGAGTCCGTCGTCAGTGCGATCGCGTGCCCGGCGGGATGGATCGTCGCCACGACGCCGTCGCACGGGGCGAGGAGGATCGCCGAGACCGGGTCGATGGCGACGCCGTCGCCGAGGAGGCGGTGGGCGAAGACCGGGTCGGGGACCCTGTCGATCGGGACGAGAGGCCCCGAGAGGGGGGCCTTCAGCGCCAGCGTCGGCGCGGCGGAGGCGGCGACGGGCCCGCCTGTCGGTCCTTCGTCCATGGCTCGGGATGGAGGAGAGGCAGTATAAGCCGCGACCATCTCCGGGCCGGAACGGCGAGGA
>CALMDF010000514.1 GCA_937864895.1 uncultured Holophagales bacterium
CTCACGCCTTTCGGCTCGCCGCGGGCCTCGTCGCTCCGTCCCCGGGAGGCGCGCGCCCCCTTCGGGTCGAGGACGTAGATCTCGGGGGTCTTCTGCGCCCCGTAGAGGTCGGCCACCTTGTTCCCCTCGTCCTTCAGGACGGGGAAGGCGAAGCCGTGCTTCTTCGCGTCCTCGGCCACCTCGGCCGCCGGCTCGGTCTTGTTGCTGTTGACCGTCACGAAGGTCACTCCCTTCGCGGCGTACTCCTTCCCCATGGCCGCGACGCGCTCCTTGTAGCCGATGGCGTAGGGGCACTTCGTCGCGTCGAAGACGACGACGACCGCCTTGTTCTTCGCGAGGAGGTCCCGGAGCGCGACGGGCGCCCCGCCCGCGGCGGGCGGGAGGGTGAAGTCGGGGGCGGCGGCGCCGAGCTTCGGGGCCGCCGGGTTCTGGGCCGGCGCCGCGAGGCAGAAGGCCAGGGCGGGGGCGAGCACCGCGAGGGCCAGGCGGGGAGTCTTCATTCCGTGACCTCCATCATCGTCTCGAAGGCCTCCTCGGAGGCCCGTTTGAGAGTCGAAACGGAGACGTCGAGGACGACATTCCCGCTCACGCTCACCCGGAGGGCGTCCTTCGTCACGCGCCCGAGAAAGGCCGTCGGGACGCCGTGACGGCGCGCCGCCTCGAGGACGTGCTTCTCCTTACCGGGGGGGAAGGAAACGACGGCGCGGGGCGTGGACTGGGAGAAGAGGTAGACGGTGGGCAGGAGAGCCGTCTCGACGTTCAGGACGGCGCCGAGGCCGTTCGGCATCGAGCACTCGGCGAGCGCGACGGCGAGTCCTCCGTCCGAGACGTCGTGCGCCGAGGAGAGGAGGCCGTCGGTGGCGAGGTCGACGAGAAGGTCGACCATGGAGCGGACGGCGAGGAGGTCGAGGAGCGGGCACGGCCCCTCGTCCCGGCCGAGGACCGTCGCGAGGTACTCGCTCCGGCCCAGCTCGTCGCGCGTCTCTCCGAAGAGGGCGACGACGTCGTGCTCGGCGGCGAAGGCGTGCGGCACCGCCCGGGCGACCTCGTCGAGGAGGCCGACCATCCCGACGGTCGGCGTCGGGAGGATCGACTCGCCGTCGGTCTCGTTGTAGAGCGAGACGTTCCCCGAGACGACCGGCGTTTCGAGCGCCCGGCAGGCGAGGGAGAGCCCTTTCACGGCGGCAGCGAGCTGGCCCATGATCTCCGGCCGCTCGGGGTTGCCGAAGTTGAGGCAGTCGGTGATGGCGAGCGGACGGGCCCCGGTGCAGGCGACGTTCATCGCCGCCTCGGCCACCGCGTGCGCGGCGCCACGCATCGGGTCGGCGAAGCAGTAGCGCGGGTTGACGTCGGCCGTGAGCGCGAGCCCCTTCTTCGTCCCCTTCACGCGGACGACGGCGGCGTCCCCGCCCGGCCCGAAGACCGTGTTCGTCCTCACGCTCTGGTCGTACTGCCGCCAGATCCACGCCTTGCTGCAGAGGTTCGGCGAGGCGAGGAGGGCGAGAAGCGCGGTCTTCTCGTCCGGCGCGCCCGCGAGGTCGATCCCCCCCTCGAGCGGCTTCAGCGGCTCGGCGAGGGTCCAGGGGCGGCGGTAGACGGGGGCCTCGTCGACGAGCGGAGCGACGGGGAGGTCGGCGGCGACCTCGCCGTGCCAGTGGAGGACCATGCGCGGCTCGCCGGTCACCTCGCCGATCTCGGCGACGTCGAGGCCCCACTTCTCGAAGACCGCGATGACCTCGCGCTCGCGCCCCTTCTTCGTGACGAGGAGCATCCGCTCCTGCGACTCGGAGAGCATGAGCTCGTAGGGGGTCATGCCGGCCTCGCGCATCGGGACCCTGTCGAGGTCGAGGCGCATCCCGACGTGGCCGCGCGCGCACATCTCGAACGAGGACGACGTGAGCCCCGCGGCCCCCATGTCCTGGATGGCGACGACGGCGTCCCCCTCGAGGACCTCGAGGACCGCCTCGAGGAGGAGCTTCTCGGTGAACGGGTCGCCGACCTGGACGGTCGGGCGGCGCTGCGACTTCTCGTCGTCGAAGACGTCGGAGGCCATGGAGGCGCCGTGGATCCCGTCTCGCCCCGTCTTCGAGCCGGCGTAGAGGACCGGGTTGCCGACGCCCGAGGCCTTCGCCTTGAAGATCCTCTCGTGGCGGACGAGGCCGACCGCCATGACGTTGACGAGGATGTTCCCGTTGTACGACGGGTGGAAGAACGTCGACCCGCCCACGGTCGGAATCCCGATGCAGTTGCCGTAGCCGCCGACGCCGCGGACGACGCCGTCGACGAGGCCGTGCATCCGCGGAGCCTTCGGGTCGCCGAAGAAGAGCGGGTCGAGGACGGCGATCGGGCGCGCCCCCATCGTGAAGACGTCGCGCAGGATCCCGCCGACCCCCGTCGCCGCCCCCTGGGTGGGCTCGATGAAGGACGGGTGGTTGTGCGACTCCATCTTGAAGACGACGGCGAGCCCCTCGCCGATGTCGACGGCTCCGGCGTTCTCCCCGGGCCCCTGGACGACCCTCTTCCCGGTCGTCGGCAGGTCGCGGAGGAACACCTTCGACGACTTGTAGGAGCAGTGCTCGCTCCAGAGCGCCGAGAAGATGCCGAGCTCGACGAGATTCGGCTCGCGCCCGAGGGCGGCGAGGATCCGTTCGTATTCCTCGCGGGTCAGCTTGTGCTCGGCGAGGAGGCCGGGGGTGATCGCAGGAGCCGTAACGCCCATGGCAGAGGAGTTTACCCGCGCCCTCCCGGGCGGCCCCGGGGAGGTAACCTCCGCGGGATGTTCTCGAGGAGGACCCCCGCCCCCGGTGCGGAGAACCGCCTGACGAGGGCGCTCGCCTCCCACGGGAGACCGGTCCTCGACCTGACCGCCACGAACCCGACCACCGCGGGGCTCACCGTCGACCCCGCGCCCGCGCTCGCCCTCCTCGCCGCGCCGGGGGGAGGGACCTACGCTCCCGACCCTCGCGGCCTCGCTTCCGCGCGGGAGGCCGTCTCGGCGTACTACGCCGCCCGAGGGGTTTCGGCCGACCCCGCGCGCGTCCTTCTGACCGCCTCCTCGAGCGAGGCCTACGGCTGGCTCCTGAAGCTCCTCGCCGCGCCGGGCGACGTCGTCCTCGTCCCGGCACCGAGCTACCCGCTCCTCGACGCTCTCGCCGCGCTGGAAGGGGTCGAGCTCGTCCGTTACCGCCTTCCCGAGGAGGACCGCTGGTCGGTCCACGCGAGCCTCGTCGCCGAGGCCGCGGACCGCGCCGGGGCCGCGGGACGAAGGGTCGCCGCGGCCGTCCTCGTCAACCCGAACAACCCCACCGGAACGTCGGTCTCCCGCGCCGAGCTGGACGGGCTTTCTTCTCTCGCCGCGCGCCGCGGGTTCGCCCTCGTCTCCGACGAGGTCTTCCTCGACTACCGCTTCGAAGACCGTCCCGGCGACGTCCGCGTCGCCGCGGCCGATGAGGGAGAAGCCCTCGTCTTCTCCCTCGGCGGCCTCTCCAAGGCGGCCGCGCTCCCTCAGCTGAAGCTGGGCTGGATCCTCGCGAACGGGCCCGCGGCCCTCCTCGCCGAGGCCCTCGAGCGGCTTTCCTGGATCGCCGACTCGTACCTCTCCGTCGGGACGCCCGTCCAGCTCGCCCTCCCGGGCCTCCTCGCTTGGGGCGAGAGGGCCGCCGGAGCCCTTCGCACCCGTCTGCGCTCGAATCGAGCGGTCCTCTCCGAGGCCCTCTCGGGCCTCCCCGAGGCCACCGTCGCGCCCCTCGCCGCCGGCTGGTCGGCCGCCGTCCGGCTCCCCGCCGGCGAGCCCGAGGAGGAAATCGCCCTCCGCCTCCTCGCCGGGGAGGACCTCGTCGTCCACCCCGGGTACTTCTTCGACTTCCCGCACGAGGCGTTCCTCGTCGTTTCGCTCCTGCCGGAAGAGGAGACGTTCCGGGACGGGGCGGCGCGCCTCGCGCGCGCCCTCAGGCGGCGCTGACCGCCGCGGCGGCCCCGCCTCCTCGCGCCCCCTCCCGCCTCAGGCCGGCTTCTTCTTCGGCGCGGGCTTCTTCCCCTTCGGCGCGGGGGCCGGGGCCGGCACGGGGGCCGCGGGCAGGACGAGGAGCTCGAGCGTCGTCCGCCTCACCTCCCAGTCGGCCTTCTTCCAGACCTCGCCCCGCGCCCGGTCGGCTTTCGCCGTCCGGCGCACCGAGGCCGTCGCGAGGAGGAGACGCCCCTCTCTTTCGAGGGGAAGGACGACGCGCCCCTCTCCGTCCGCGGTGACGAACGCGGGAGGTTCCCCGGGAGCGTGGGCCTTCACGACGGCTCCCGGTGCCGGCACGCCGTCGAGGAGGACCGTGGCCGGGAAGGAAGCCCCCGCCCGAAGGAGGAGAGGAGGCGCGCCGGCCAGGATCTCGAGCGGGAAGCCCAGCGGCTCGTCGACGCCTTTCGCCGGGTCCACGTACGAGGCGGTTCGCCGGGCCTCGGAGATCCCGGCGAAGCTGCGCGCGCTCTCGACCGTGACGGTCTTCGCGGCTTTTCTCGTCTCTTTCCTCCTCGTCCCCTCCGCCACGGCAGCCGTCGCACCCGCCTCGCGGAGGAACGTCTCGACCTCCCCGGCCTCGACCGTGACCGCCTCGGGGGCCAGGAGGACTCCGAGGGTCGCGAGCCCCTGGCCGGCCCAGTTCGCCTCGAGCCTCGTCACCGCGCCGTCCGCCTTCGCGGAGGTGAGGGGCATCGGACGCGCGCCGCCGAGCCGAACGAACGACCTGTCGATCCTCTCGGGAGGGATCGGGGCCCCGGGCTCCGGGTAGTGCTCCCCCTTCGTCAGCTCGACGATCGAGCTCTCGCCCGCCAGCGCGACGGGGAACGGGTACGCCGGCGCGGCGGGCGTCGGGCGAACGGGGCGGGCCCCGCGGCGGGCCGGGGAAGGGGCGGCCTTCGCGACGGCCTGGGGGAGCAGGGGATGGAGCCAGAGCTCCGCGGCCGGCGACGGTCCCGCGACGGCGGCCATGACGATCGCGAGGCACACCGCGCCTCCGGGCGAGACTCTCCCTGTCCTGTCGGGCACGGCCTCCTCCTCCTCCTCGAACCGGCGCAGATTCTAGGTCCGTGGCGGGGCCTCCTAGAATCGACGCATGACCCCTGGCGCCCTCGTCCCCCGGTCCCGCGCGTGGCGCCGCGCCGCCGCACTCGTCCTCGCGGCTCTCGTCCTGATTCCCGCGGCGCTCCTCCTCCTGCTGCGACTCCCCTCCACGAGGAGCCGGGTCCTCTCGATCGCCCTCCGGAAGGCGGAGGACGCCACGGGGCTCTCGATCCGCGCCCGGGAGCTCTCGATCGAGCCCTTTTCCGGCCGCCTCCGGCTTCGCGGCCTGGTCGCGGGGGTCCCCGGCTCGCTCCCGTTCCTCGAGGTCGCCCTCGCCGAGATCGACGTCCACGGGCGCGAGGCTCTTCGCGGGCGACTCCACCTCCGCCGGCTCCACCTCGACGGGGTCCTCGTCGACCTCGGAGCCCCCCTTCCCGCGTCGCGCGAGGACGCGCCCCCCCGCGACTTCCTCCCCCCGATCGACGTCGACGAGATCGACGTCCACGTCACGTCGGTCGTGTCGGGCGCCTTCCCGCCGGACCTGCAGCGGTTCGCTCTCGCGGCCCGGTTCGAGAACGCCCGGGTGACGGGGAGCCTGCTGAGGGACGTCCTGAGCCTCCGGGCCGACCTGCCCTCCCTCGTCGTCGATCGCCCGGGCCCGCTCCGTCTCTCCGGCGCGGGCGCCCTGGCCGGGTCTCTCACGCGCGCCGGAGCGTTCCGGCTCGAGGAGCTTCGCCTCTCGGGTGAGGGGTTCTCGGCGACGGCGAGCGGGTCGGGGGCCCTGACGCCCGCCGCGCCCCTGGCGCTTCGCGCGGGCCTCACGGTCTCTCCGGAGAAGATCGCCCCGGAGCTCGGGACCTCGGGGACGTTCACCCTCTCGGCCGATCTGAAGGGCCCGCCCGCGGACCTCGCGGCCGACCTCGCGCTCGACGGGAAAGACGTCGAGACGGCGACCGCCGCTTTCGAGGCCCTCTCGGCGCGGCTCCGTCTCCGGAGCGGGACGGTCTTCGTCGACGACGCGGCGGCGGCGCTCCTTCCGGATGGGCGTCTCGCGGCGAGCGGCCGCGTCGATCTCGCTTCGGGCGAAGGCGTCTTCACGCTCGAGGGCCGCGGCCTCCCGGACGACCTGCTCGACAGGTTCCTCGACGAGCCGTCGCGAACGCGGATGGGGATCGCCGGCAGCGAGCTCGACGCCGTCGCAACCGTCCGCTTCGGCGCCGGCGATCCGCGCCCCCTCTCCGTCGCCGCCGACCTCTCGCTCCGCCGGGGCGAGCTCCCTCTCGTCGAGGCGAAGCTCCGCCTCGCTGCGCGCGATGGGGCGGCCCTCGACGTCTCCGCGACGTTCCTTCCGGACTCGCCCGGCGAGCGGCGGGCCAGCGGACGGGTGCGCGCCTCGTCGCTGGCCCGCCTCGCCTCGGGACGGCTCGAGGAAGGCCGCCTTCGCGCTTCCGTCCCGGACCTCGCGACGGCGGCGGCTGAACTCCACGACCTTTTCTCCCGGCTCGTTCCCGCCCCGCCCGCGGACGTCGACCTCGGCGGCCCCCTGCACCTCGACGTGCACGCGGCCGGCCCCCTGCGCGCCCTCTCGGCGCGGGTGGAGGCTTCGTTCTCGCCCACGCGGGGAGGCTCCCTCTCGCTTCTCGCCGCGGCGGACGCGGGCCGAAGGACCGCCGAGGGGTCCGTCGTCGCCTCCGGCCTCTCTCTCGAGGCGTTCCGTACCGGCGTCACGGGCCTCGCCTCCGCCGACGCCTCGTTCTCGATCGGGCCGGCCGGTCGATCCGTCCGGCTCGCCCTCGACGCCTCCGGCGTCTGCGCCGACGAGTCGGCTCCGCTCCTCCAGGCCTTTCACGCCGACCTCGAGCTGGACGAGCAGGAGCTGCGGGTCTTCCGGCTCGCGGCCCGGTCCGGCGACGGGGCCTTCGGGCCCGGGGAATCCCCGGCCCGGATGGACGCCTCGGGCCGCGTCTCTCTCGGGGCCCCCCTCGCCGACGCCGACGTCAGCGCTTCCGTCTCCGCCGGGGGCGTCGCCGCCGAGGCGCGGGTTGCGGCCCGCGACGGGGTGCTCGAGCTCGACGTTCCCCGCATCGGAAGGCCCGGCCTCGAGGCCAGCCTCTCCGCCCGTCTTCCCCTCGGCGCGCTCGACGCATTCCCGGCGCTCGCATCCCGTCTTCCGAAGGAGCTCCCGCACGGGCCGCTCGAGGTGACGCTCGACGCCCCCGGCCTCGACTCCTGCGTCCTCGAGGGGCTCCTCCCCGCCGGCACCCCGCTCTTCCCGCTCGTGGCCGACGTTCGCGGTTTTGCGACGTTCGACCTCGCGGACCCGCTGGCCGGCACGGGGGAGCTCGCCATCGAGGGCCTCGCGGCCGGGACCGCGGCCGGGCCTCTGGCCCTCGCGGGTCCGGCACGGCTCACGCTCGGGGGAGGGCGCCTCTCTCTCGAGGAGGTGGGCGTCGAAGGGCCGAAGACGTCGTTCGTCGCCTCCGGCTCGGCCGAGCTCGTCCCCGGCGCACGCCCCTCCCTCGCGCCGGCCGGGCTCGCGGCCCGAGTCGAGGCGTCGCTCCGCGGCCGCGCCGAGGCCGCCCTCCTCGGACCCTTCCTCGCCGGGGGAACGGCCTCGGGCACGCTCGTCATCGACGCCTCGGCGGCGGGCGCACCCGACGCGCTCCGGGGACGGGTCTTCGTCGACGGGCAGGGCTCGGTCTTCTCGTGGCCTCTCGCCTGGCCGACGCAGCTCAAGGACCCCCTCCTCGAAGCCGAGCTGACTCCCGGGGCCGCCACGCTCACCCGCGGCGAGGCGCTCCTGAACGGCGGCCCGCTCCTCGTCTCGGGCGGCTACGCCCGGGACCGGGGCTTCGCGCTGACCGCCCTCTTCGCGGACGTGCGATACCGGCTCGCCTACGGGCTCGCAGCGATCCTCTCCGGCGAGCTGACGCTCGCCGCGAGAGGGGAGGAGAGGCGGGTCTCGGGGACCGTCATGGTCGACCGGGGCCTCCTCGACCGCGACGTCGACCTCGACCGCGAGCTTCTCGCGCGCATCCTCGCCCCGCCCGAGACGACCGGGACCGAGACGTCCCTCCTCGACACGCTCGCCCTCGACGTCGGCATCACGACCGCCTCGGGCGTGAGGATCCGCAACAACGTCGCGGACCTCTCCACCTCCTGGAGCCGCCTCGAGGTGACCGGGACGGCGAGCCGCCCGATCGTTCGAGGGCGGATCGACGTCGAGCAGGGCGGCCTCGTCTTCGCCTACGGGCAGACCTTCCGCGTCGACAGGGGCGTGGTGACGTACACCGGGGATCCGGCGACCGACCCGCGCCTCGACTTCGTCACGACGTCCTCGCTCCAGGACCCCGCGATCGCCTCCCGCGGACGAGGCGGGGACGTCTTCGCCGAGGTGCAGGCGGCGGCGGACGCCCGGAGCGGCGAGGCGCAAGAGGTGGATGCCGCCGCCGAGCTGGCGCGCGGCCTCGCCGGCTATTACGGCGACCGCCTCGCGTCGAGCCTCGGCGAGGCGCTCGGCCGCGTCTCTCTCTCCATCAGCCCGCTCTTCCTCCTCGGCTCGACCGACACGACCGCGCATCTCACCCTGTCGCGCGACTTCTCGCGGAACGTCACGCTCGCCGTCTCCTTCGACCTGAAGAACGCCCAGCGCCAGACGTGGGTCGTCGACGTCCACGGGCTCCGGAGGATCCCGCCGCTCGCCGCGCAGGTCTTCACCGAGGACTACGGCACCTACGGCGGGGTCCTCCAGCAGCGGATCGAGATCGGCGGCACGCGGGCCGGGAAGGGGGGCGAGGCGGGCCCGCTCCTCGCCGGGCTCACGGTCGAACCCCCGAAGGGCGTTTCGCGCAGGGCGCTCGTCTCGGCGATGGGGCTCCGGCGGGGCGACCCGGCCGGGCGCGCGGCCCTCTTCGAGGCGGAGATCGACGCGGAGGCCTTCCTCCGGAACAAGGGCTGGCCCGACGCGCGGGTGATCCTCGGCGCGACCCCGGCGAGAAAGGCCGGGCGGGTCGACGTCGAGGCGCGCGTCTCCCCGGGCCCGCGGGTCGAGGTCGCGTACGCCGGAGACCCTCTGCCGACCGCGTCGCGGAAGGCCGTCTCGGCGCTCTACCGCGCGGGCGCGCTGGAAGCCGGGGCTCTGGCGGAGATGAGGCTCGAGGCCGTTCGCTCGTTCCGCGCCCTGGGCCATCCCGGGCCCGAGGTGGAAGTCACCGCCGGGGGCGACGAGACGGCCCGCCGGGTCGTCGTCACGGCGAAGGCCGGGCGAAAGGTCTCGATTCGCGGGATCGCCTTCCCGGGCGTCTCGCCAAGGGAGGCGGGGATCCTCGCGCGCCGGTTCTCCTCGCCCCTCGAGAGGGTCGAGCTCACGGCCGCCCTCCCGAGCGCGGACCGGCGGCTCCTCGAGGCCCTGAACGGTCTCGGCTATCCGAAGGGGCGAATCCTCGATCGCGCCCTCGGGGAGGACGGTCTCCTCACGGTGAGCCTCGACCCCGGCCCTCCTTCGATCGTCGAGCTCGTCGAGGTCCGCGGCGTGCCGCCCGAAGAGGCCGAGAGGCTGGGACGGCTCGTCCGGCTCTCCCCCGGGGACGCCGCCGATGCCGACCGGACGGCGCTCTCGGCCCTCACGATGGAGAACGCGCTCCGCGCCGACGGCTTCGCCGGGGCGCGGGTCCGCACCGTCCTCGCTCCCGCCTCCCCGGAGGACCCGCCGCGCCTCGCGGTCGTCTTCGACGTCGAGAGGGGAGAGGCCGAACGCCTCGGGAGCGTCCGGTTCGAGGGGCTCTCCCGGACGAGCGAGCCCTGGGCCCGGAAGGTCGCCGGCCTCGATCCCGGGACCGGCTCCGTGGCGGGGGCCCTCGACGCCGCGCGGGGAGACCTCTTCTCCCTCGGCCTCTTCCGGAGCCTGAAGGCCGGGACGGTTCCGGGGCCCGACGGCCGGGTCGACGTCGTCTTCACCGCCGAGGAGCTTCCTCCTCTCACTCTCGCGTACGGGGTGAGGTGGGAGAACGAACGGGGCTTCTCCGCCGTCGTCGACGTGGCGGACCGGAACGTCTTCGGCCACGCGCTCACCCTCGGCCTGCGCGCGTTCTACGACCCGAACGACCGGACGTTCCGGGCCTTCGCCGCGCTTCCCGAGACCGTCCTCGGGTTCGGGGTCGACGTCTGGGCCGAACGGCGCAGGGCCCTGCGCGCCGTCGACCTGTACGAAGAAGAGACCGACTCGACCGAGGCCTCGGTCCAGCTCTCCCGGAGCCTCGGGCGCACGCTCTCCGCGCGCCTGTACGGACGCTGGAAGGAGACGAGCGTCTTCGTCGACTACCCGGACTTCCCGTTCGACGTCACGACCCGGCTCCCCTACCTGGGCGTGCAGCTCGTCAAGGACACCCGCGAAGACCCCCTCCTCGGGACGCGCGGGCTCCTCGCGAGCGTCGACCTTCAGGGAAGCGGCGGCTGGCTCGGGTCGGACTTCTCGTTCGTCCGCGCCTACGGGCAGCTGAACCTCTACCGGCCGGTGTTCGCGATCGGGTCCGGCCGCGCCGTCTGGGCCCAGTCCGTGAGGGGCGGCTGGGCCCACGCCTTCGAGGGGCAGGAGCTCCTCCTCGACGCCCGCTTCTACGCCGGGGGCTCCTACTCCGTGAGGGGCTACAGGACCGAGAGCCTCGGGCCGCAGGAAGAGCTCGGCGGGACCCTCTACGCGGTCGGGGGCTCGACGCTCCTCGTCGTGAACGAGGAGCTGCGCGTCCCCCTCCACCCGCGCCTCCTCGGCGTCGGCTTCTTCGACGCAGGGCAGGTCTGGGCCACTCCCGGGGAGTTCGGAACGGGGATCGCGACCTCTCTCGGCGTCGGCCTGAGGGCGCTCACGCCCCTCGGCGTCCTGCGCCTCGACGGGGCCTTCGCGCTGAGCCGCCGGGAAGGCGACCCCGCCTACGTCGTGACGTTCGGCTTCGGGAACATCTTCTGACATCGCCTCTCGTTTCGAGAGGCGCTCTTCCCGATCCGATCGTCCGTGGGCCCGTTTCCCGCCCTGACGGGCTGGCCCGGTGGTTGCATTATCGCGATGGATCCGACCGGACGTCCCGGACCCGGACCGGAGAAACCGCCAGCAACCGGGGCCCGCCCCGCAAGAAAACCCAGGAGGAACCGATGAAGAAGAACCTGTTGTCCCTCGCCCTCGCCGCCGCCCTCGGGACCGCGAGCCTCCCCGCGCTCGCCGAGACCTGGACCGTCGACAACTCCCACTCGACCGTCGGCTTCGCCGTCCGCCACATGATGGTGTCGAACGTGAAGGGGACCTTCGACAAGTTCACGGCGAGCATCGACGGAAGCCCCGCCGACCCGGGCTCCGCGAAGATCTCCGCGACGATCGAGGTGGCCTCCGTGAACACCCGCGAGCCGAAGCGCGACGACCACCTCCGGGCCGCCGACTTCTTCGACGCCGCGAAGTTCCCCCTGATGACGTTCACGTCGACGAAAGTCGAGAAGGTCTCCGCGACGAAGGCGAAGGTCACCGGGGACCTGACCCTCCGCGGCGTGACGAAGCCCGTGACCCTCGACGTCGAGTACACGCCCGTCGTGAAGAGCCCTTGGGGGAAGTCGGTCGTCGGCGCGACGGCCACCGGGAAGATCAACCGGCAGGACTTCGGCGTCAGCTTCAGCAAGACGCTCGAGGCCGGCGGCCTCCTCGTCGGCGACGAGGTGACGATCCAGCTCGAGCTCGAGCTCGTGAAGTCGGACGCGCCGGCGAAGTGACGGCCGGCCCCCTCCGCGGGAGGCTCGCGCCCTCGTCCCGCAAGGGACGCGGGCGCTTCCCTTCGCGGCCTACCCCTGGAAGTCGGCCAGCTCGATCCTCAGGTTCCCCGGGTTCGTCGCGTAGGAGACCCCCACTTCGAACGTGACGACGCGCCGGCGGATGAGCTGCTCGATGACCTGGTCGAACGTCTGCATCCCGTCGACGCCCCCGTCGCGCATGGCGTCGAGGAGGGACTTTCCCTCGTCGGCGCTCCCCGCCTTCTCGATGTAGTCCCGCGTCCGGGAGTTCGAGCGGAGGACCTCGATGGCGGCGACGCGCCCGGAGCCGTCCGCGCGCGGCAGCAGCCGCTGCGAGGCGATGAACTGGAAGGAGCTCGAGAGGCGCGTCCGGACGACCTGCTCCTCGCTCTTCGGGAAGACTCCGATGATCCGGTCGACCGTCTTGGCCGCGTCGGTCGTGTGGAGGGTCGAGAGGACGAGGTGCCCGGTCTCCGACGCCTCGAGCGCGATCTCGATCGTCTCCGCGTCGCGCATCTCGCCGACGAGAATCACCTTCGGCGCCTGGCGGAGCGCGGACCGGAGCGCCCTCGAGAAGCTCGGACAGTCGCGGTGGAGCTCCCGCTGGTGGATCGTCGACCTCTTGTGGGTGTGGATGAACTCGATCGGGTCCTCGATCGTGACGACGTGGTACGCGTGGACGTCGTTGATGAGGTCGATGAGGGCTGCGAGCGTCGAGGACTTCCCGGAACCGGTCGGTCCCGTCACGAGCACGATCCCGTTCTTCAGTCCCGCGACGTCGCGGAGGGCCGGCGGGAGCTTCAGCTCGTCGAAGGTCGGCACGCGCATCGGGATGACCCGCATGACGATGGCGTGCGTCCCCCGCTGGAGGAAGACGTTCACG
Source organism: uncultured Holophagales bacterium (assembly GCA_937864895.1). Taxonomy (GTDB): domain Bacteria; phylum Acidobacteriota; class Thermoanaerobaculia; order UBA5066; family UBA5066; genus UBA5066. The sequence continues at coordinate 12,699 of CALMDF010000514.1, forward strand.
CGGAAGCGGGAGAAGCCGGGGATCGAGTAGGCGATGTCGGCGGCGCCGTCGTCGACGAGCGCCTTCTGAGCCGTCGGGTTGTCACCGACGAGGTGCCGGGCGATGGCTGCGGTGACGTCCGGGGTCAGCACCTCCCACCCGGGCGCCGGCACAGGCTCGAGCTTTCCGAGGAGCTCGACCTGCGGCGGCCGACCGGGAGAGAAGATCAGGTCGGAAACCTTGTCCGATTTCCGGATCATCATCGCGACGAGGTTCGGGAAAGGGACCTGCGCGGGAGCGGCGGTCGACAAGGGCCCTCCGTCCGGCGGGCGGCTCAGCGGGAGGCGCCGGCGAGGACCGCACGGGCCGGGTCGGCCTCGGGCGCCGTCGGCGCGAGCTTCACGAACCGGTCCAGGTCGATGACCATGAGGTCCTTCCTCCCGAGCTTGTCCCAGGACAGGCCGCGGTAGTAGTAGGCCATCGCCCGCCCCGAGTCCTTCGCGACGGTCTCGGAGAGGTGCGTGACGGCGTCGCTCCACTTCTGCTGGAAGGCCCGGGTCGTCCCCATCTGGTAGAGCGTCTCCGGGCTTCCCCCGTCGAGCTCGCGGGCCTTCCCGAGGACCGTCATCGCCTCGTCGAAGCGCCGCAGCCGAGAGAGCGCCGCGCCCTGCACGACGAGCGCGCCGGCGTCCGAGGGGCTCGCCGCGACGGCCGCCCGGGCCAGCTCCTCGGCCTTCCTGAAGGCGGCGTCGGCCTCGGCGGTCTTCTTCATGCGCCGCAGGGTCTCCCCGAGCCAGAGCGGGACCCGGGCGTCGGATGGCGCGGCCGCGGCGGCCTTCTGGAGGACGTCCGCCGACTCGGCGTACCTCTTCTCCTGCTCGAGGAGGCGGCCGAAGGCGATCGCGACGTCGGCGTTGGTGGCCGCCTGGGGCTGGAGGGGCGCGAGCGCGGCGCGGGCCTCCTTCGCCTGGAAGGCGTC
>CALMDF010000515.1 GCA_937864895.1 uncultured Holophagales bacterium
TGAAGACCTCCCAGGGGGACGTGACGGTCCGGTTCTTCTTCGACAAGGCCCCCGGCCACGTGAAGAACTTCGTCGACCTCGCCGCCGCCGGCTTCTACGACGGGACGCTCTTCCACCGCGTCATCCCCGGCTTCATGATCCAGGGCGGGGACCCCTTGACGAAGGACCCCGGGAAGAGCGGACTCTTCGGCACCGGCGGGAACACCGACAAGGCGGGCAAGCCCCTCAACGTGAAGGCCGAGTTCAACGACGTGAGCCACAGGCGTGGCGTCCTCTCGATGGCTCGGGCGAGCGACCCGGACTCGGCCTCCTCCCAGTTCTTCGTCGTCGTGAAGGACTCCCCGTTCCTCGACCGCCAGTACACCGTTTTCGGGGAGGTCGTGAAGGGGCTCGAGGTCGTCGACAAGATCGTCACCGAGTCGAATTCCGACACCTCGGACCCGCGGAGCGGCGGGAAGCCCCGCGCCTACCAGAAGATCCTCAGGATCGAGCTCGTCGAGCAGGCCCCCGACAAGGCGTGACGCTGTTCGACGCCGCTGGCGAGAACGCGCGGCTGTCGTCCGCGCGCGCTCGTTTCGGGCTCCCCTCTTCCGGGCCGGCCCTTCCGCTGGCGGGCGACGTCGGCCAGCGGCGCTACTTCCGGGTGGCCTCGGGGGGCGGAGCCCACCTCGTCCTCGTCCTCTACCCCACCCCCTCCTCCCAGCCCCAGGCCCGGTGGAGGGAGATCGGGGCGGCCCTCGCCGACGCCGGGATCCGCGTTCCGCAACTGTTCGACGACGACCCCGACTCCGGCGCGGCGCTCGTCGAGGACCTCGGGGACCGGGACCTCGCCGCGGAGATCCGGGACGCCGGCGAAGCGGAGCGCGATCGCCTTCTCCAGGACGCCGAGGAGCTTCTCGGGCCGCTCCGCCGCATCGACCCGGCGGCGGCTCTCCTGAACCCGCCGTTCGATGCCGCCTTTTTCGGCGCCGAGCTCGCCCACACGCGCCGCTGGGCCCTCGAAAGGGACGGCGCGGCCCCGCTGACCGAGGGGCGTTCCGCCCTCTGGGAAGACCTCGCCGGGCGGCTCGCGCACGACGCGGCGGACCCTTCCCTCGTCGGCGAGGCCGTCCCCACACACCGCGACTTCCACGCCAACAACCTGATGCGGGCCCCCGACGGGAGCCTGGCCGTCATCGACTTCCAGGACCTCAGGCTCGGCCCCCCCGACTACGACCCTGTTTCCCTTCGCTTCGAGCGCGCCGGCTCCCTCTGCCCGGCTCGCGGCGAGGCCTACCGCGAGGCGGTCCTCCTCCAGCGGGCGTGGAAGGTCCTCGGCACGTTCGAGAAGATGCTCTCCTTCGGCCGCGACGTCTACAGGCCCCACCGGGACTCCGCGCTCCGCGCCATCCGGACCTGGACGAGCCCCGGCGGCCCCTACCGTCCGCTGCTCGATTTCCTTCCCGGCTGACGAGTTATCATCGCCACCCTCAGGAGGCCCTCGTGCCCAACCTCGGCGTTCCGGAACTCCTCATCATCCTGGCCATCGTCATCCTCCTTTTCGGCGTCGGGAAGCTCCCGCAGCTCGGAAAGGGGATCGGCGAGGGCATCCGCAATTTCAAGCAGGCGGTCAAGGACGGAGGCCAGGACTCCGAGAAGAAGGAACCCCCGGCGGGCAATGGCCCCGGGAACGGCCCTTCCTCGCCCAAGTGACCCCCCGCCGCCCGCCGGCTGCGGAATAGAGGCACGGTCCTTCGCGTTCTGGATACCGTCGTGGGCGACTCGAGCCCCGTCCGGCCGCGGGCCGGTCGTCGGGCACTCGACCCAGCGGGAGTGACACTGCCATGAAGATCGCCAAGCGCGTATTTCTCTTCGTCGCCGTCAACGTCCTCGTCGTGGCGACGATCTCGATCGTCCTGAGCCTTCTCGGCGTCCGGCCGTACCTGACGTCGCGGGGCCTCGACCTCACTTCCCTCGCCGTCTTCTGCCTCGTCTGGGGCTTCGGCGGAGCGTTCATCTCGCTCGGCCTCTCCCGGGTCATGGCGAAGTGGGGAATGGGCGTCAAGCTCATCGACCCGAACACGGCCCACCCCGAGTACCAGGAGCTCGTCCAGACCGTCTACCGCCTCGCGCAGTCCGCCGGCCTGCGGACGATGCCCCAGGTCGGAATTTACGACTCCGACGAGGTGAACGCCTTCGCCACCGGACCGACGAAGAACCGGGCGCTCGTCGCCGTCTCCACCGGGCTCCTCCGCCGCCTGTCGCGCGGGGAGGTAGAAGGCGTCCTCGGCCACGAGATCGCCCACGTCGCCAACGGCGACATGGTGACGATGACGCTCGTCCAGGGCGTCGTGAACGCCTTCACGATGTTCCTCGCACGGGTCCTGGCGTTCTTCGTCGCGCAGCTCTTCCGGCGTGACGAAGAGGAGGGGGGCGGCGTCTCGCACGTCGTCTATTTCGTGGCGACGCTCGTGTTCGACATCGCCTTCTCCATCCTCGGGTCCGTCGTCGTCGCCTGGTTCTCGCGCCTTCGCGAGTTCCGCGCCGACGCCGGCGGCGCGCGGCTGGCCGGCCGGGAGCAGATGATCGGCGCCCTCGAGGCCCTCAGGCGGACGTACGGCATCGTCGACCCGGCTTCGAACCAGGCGGCCGTGCAGACCCTCAAGATCTCCGGCCATCCGACGGGGCTGATGCGCTTCTTCTCGACCCACCCCCCGCTCGAGACGCGGATCGCGCGCCTGAGAATGTCCGCTTAGGGGCCGCGGAGACCCTCCGGGAAGAAGGCCGGCGCGTCAACGCGCCGGCCTTTTTCGTTCGGTCCGGTTTCTCCCTGGTGCGTGCCGGCGGAGCGAGCCGCCTTGCCGCGCGGAAGGGGCCTGGGGAAACCCGGCGGTCCGGGTTTCCCC
>CALMDF010000516.1 GCA_937864895.1 uncultured Holophagales bacterium
TCCGACGGGCGCTTGGCCTCAATGCCCCGGAGCCTCACGAGGTCCAGGCACTCCGCGACCCTCGCGCGCACCTCGCCCGTGCTCATCTTCGTGTGCCGTCTCAGCGGGAACGCGATGTTCTCGCCCACCGACATGGAGTCGAACAGGGCCCCTTCCTGGAACGACATCCCGAAGCGGCGCCGGATCTCGTCTCGCCGCGACCGGGAGGCGCCCCAGATCTCCTCGCCCTCCACCTCCACCGTACCCGAGTCGGGGGCCAGGAGCCCGATCATGTGCTTCAGGAGGACGCTCTTCCCGATCCCCGACTTGCCCAGGACGACGACCGAATCCCCCTTCGCGATCGACAGGTCGAGCCCGTCGAGGACGACCTTCGGCCCGAAGCTCTTCCGGACGCCGGCGAGACGGATCTCGGGAGGGTCTCCCGCCGCCGGGGCCTCCGCCTTCGCTCTCAGAAGAGCACCTTCGTCAGGAAGAAGTCGGAGACGAGGATCGCGAGCGACCCGAGGACGACGGCCGCCGTCGTCGAGCGGCCCACCCCTTCCGCCCCGCCCGTCGTGTGGAACCCCTGCTGGCAGCCGATGAGCGTCAGGAGCAGGCCGAAGACGGCCGCCTTGACGAGGCCCGACCAGAGGTCATCCAGGGAGAGGAACTGGAAGGTGTTCTCGACGTAGACGACGGGATTCGCGCCGAGGAGGCGCACGGCGACGAGGTACCCGCCGGCGATTCCGAAGGCGTTCGCGAGGACGACGAGCATCGGCACGACGATCATCCCGGCGAGGATCCTCGGGACGAAGAGGTACTGGACCGGGTCGGTGGCGAGGGAGACGAGGGCGTCGATCTGCTCCGTCACCCTCATCGAGCCGATCTCGGCGGCCATCGCGCTCCCGGACCTCCCGGCCACCATGAGGCCCGTAAGGACCGGGGCCAGCTCCCGGAGCATCGAGAGGGCGACGACGGAGCCGACCCAGGCCTCGGCGTGGAATCGCTTGAAGCCCGTGTAGGTCTGGAGGGCGAGGACGGCCCCGGTGAAGACGGCCGTCAGGAGGACGACGGGGAGCCCGTCGACGCCGACGCGGACGACCTGCGTGGCGAGGGCCCGTCCGTCGAAGGGCCTCCGGAACAGCCCCCGGATCGTCAGGCCGAGCAGGGTCACGCAGCGGCCGTGGAACTCCAGGGCGGCGACGGCGAACCGCCCCAGGGCCTCAAGGAAGCCCACGGGAAACTCCGCCGAAGGGGACGTCGAATCGCATCCGGGCTACCCGCGCAATTGCTTTCGCGATGATACAGGGCGGGCCGGGCCCGTTCACATCCCGGGGCCCTCGGGAGCGTGGGCGAGGTCGGAGAACCGGGTCGTGTCTCCCGACCAGCCGACGGAGAAGCGCCCCGTGGGCCCGTTCCTCTGCTTGGCGATGATGACCTCGCAGATGTTCTTGTCCGGCGTGTCCTTGTCGTAGTACTCGGGCCTCGAGAGGAAGATGACGAGGTCGGCGTCCTGCTCGATGGCTCCCGACTCGCGCAGGTCCGAGAGCTGCGGCTCCTTCTCGGATCCGCGCTGCTCCGTGCGGCGCGAGAGCTGCGCGAGCGCGATCACGGGGACGTCGAGCTCCTTGGCGAGGGCCTTGAGCCCTCTCGAGTAGGCGCCGACCTCCTGCGTCCGGTTCTCGTACTTCTGGCGCGATCCCATGATCTGGAGGTAGTCGACGAAGATCGCGTCGAGCCCCTTCTGCGACTGCTTCAGCTGCAGGGCCCGCGCGCGCATCTCGAGGAGCGAGATCGAGGGCTGGTCGTCGATGTAGAAGCGCGCGTCGCGCATCTGCTGCGTCGTGTAGAAGAGGACCTTCTTCTCGTCCTTCGAAAGCCGGCCCTCGCGGAGACGCTGCAGGTTCACCCGAGCCTCGGCGCACTGGATCCGGAAGCCGAGCTGGGGGGCGCTCATCTCGAGCGAGAAGAAGGCGACGCAGTACCCGTTGTGGATCGTCAGGTGGGAGGCGATGTTGAGCGCGAAGGCGGTCTTCCCCATGCCCGGCCTGGCGGCGAGGACGATGAGGTCGGTCTTCTGGAACCCCTGGGTCAGGGCGTTCAGGCGCGAGAAGCCGGTCGGGAGGCCCGTCAGCATCGAGCCCCGAGCCTGGATCTTCTGGATCTCCTCCTCGTTCTTCTCGGCGATGTCCGAGAGCCTGCGGAAACCGCCCCGCATGCTCCCCTTGGCGATCTCGACGAGCTCCTGCTGGGCCGCCTCGAGGACGGCCTCGGCGTCGGGGGCGTCGACCGCCGCGCGCGCCGCCCGGCGCGACTGGAGGATGAGCTGCCTGCGGAGGGCCGCTTCCCGGACGAGGCGGGCGTAGCTCTCGACGCTCTCGACGTCCGGCACGTTGTCGAGGAGCCCGGAAAGGTAGGCGACGCCACCGGCCCTCTCGAGCCTCCCGTTGCGCTCCAGCTCGGACTGGACCGTGACGAGGTCGACCGCGTCCTTCCGGTCGGAGAGGGTGAGGCAGGCTTCGTAGACGAGGCGGTGGGGCTCGGAGGCGAAGTCCTCGGGGACGACGTGCTCCATCACGCGGGTCAGGAGTCCGCCGTCGATGAGAAGGGCCCCGAGGAGGCTCCGCTCGACCTCAGGGCGCGAGGGCAGGATCTCGGTTTCTGCGTGGGCGGCGGCGGCCATGGATCGCCTGTTCTACACCATCCGGGAGGCGTCGCGCTCAGCGGGGGGAAAGGTCGACCGGAACCCGCGCCGCTTCGCGCCTCCGGGCCGTCGCCGCCCGCGCGAGCCGCTCCCAGAAAGGCTCGGCGAGCCTCGGCGCCCCGAGGCTCCGCCCCCCGTCGGCCTCCGCGTGGAAGTCGGACCCCGCGGTCACGAGGAGACCGAGGTCCCCGGCGTCGCGGAGGAAGGCCTCTTCCCGTTCCGGGTGGTCGGGATGGAAGACCTCGATCCCGTCGAGGCCCAGGTCCCGGCCCCTGCGAAAGAGACCGTGCGGGTCCGCGTACCAGCCCGGGTGCGCGAGGACGGCGAGCCCGCCGGCACGCCGCACCGCGCCGATCGCCTCGCCGAGGCCCCACTTCGCCTTCGGGACGAAGGCGGGCGCCCCCTCCCCGAGGAACCTGTCGAAGGCCTCCGCGACGGTGCCGACGACCCCCCTGGCGACGAGGGCGCGCGCCACGTGAGGTCGCCCGAAAGCCCCCTCCCCCACCCCCGCCCTGACGAGCTCGAGGTCGAGCGCGACGCCGAGGCCGTTCAGGCGCTCGACGATCATCTCGCCGCGCCTCGTCCTCACCTCCCGGAAGAACTCGAGCCGTGAGGCGAGGTCCGGCTCGGCCGGGTCCACGAAGAGACCGAGGAGGTGGACGTCTTCGCCCCCCTCGTCGACGGAGAGCTCCGCCCCCCCGGCCGCGACGAGCCCCGTTCCCGCGGCCGCGGCCTCGAAGGCCTCGACGCCGCTGACGGTGTCGTGGTCGGTCAGAGCCGCGACCGAGAGCCCGGCGGCGAGGGCCCGGGCGACCAGCGCGGCCGGAGCCTCGACCCCGTCCGACGCCGACGAGTGGAAGTGGAGGTCCGCACCGCCGAACGGCATCCCGCTATCCTACGCGCCGTGAGGAGGAGCCGGGAGCCGGGAAGCCGCTGGGCGCTTCCCTACTGGGCGGGGCCTGTGACGGCGCTCGCCGCGGTCGCCACGCTCTGGGCCTGCACCATTCACCACAAGGTCCGGCTCGCCGCCGAGGGGGTCGAGCCCGCTTCGGGCCTCTCCGTCTGCGTCCTCTTCTTCGACGGCCTCTCGAAGGAAGCCCTCGAGCGGGCCGCGGCGGCCGGGGACATCCCGACGTTGAAGGAGGAGGTCCTCGACCGCGGCCTCTCGGTCGACACCGCCGTCTCCTCCATTCCGAGCGAGACCTACCCGAACCTCGCGGCGCTCCAGACCGGCCTCTTCCCCGGCCACCACGGCATCCCGGCGAACGTCTGGCTCGACCGGCGGCTCCAGATCCGCGAGGCGCACACGAACATCTTCCGGACGTATTCGTCGGCGGAGTTCCTCACGCCCGACGCGAAGACCGTCTTCGAGATGCTCCCGCCCGACAGCGTCGCCGTGACGACGCCGATGGCGCGGGGGGTCTCCGTCCACTCGACGAACCTCGCGACGGTCGTCGCCTCCTACCTGAGGAACGACTGGGCGTTTCTCGACCGCAAGACGATCGACGACCTCGGCGACGCCTACCACGGCGCGCTTTCGGCGGGCTCGCTTCCCTCCATCGCCTGGGGCCACCTCCTCGGCCCCGACGAGGTCGCGCACTACGAGGGACCCGGCAGCGAGTCGTTCCGCGCGATCATGCGGGCGATCGACAGGAGCTTCACGCGCCTCGTGCGCCGGCTGAAGCGGTGGGGCGTCCACGGCAGGGTGCTCTTCGTCGTCCTCGGCGATCACGGTCACGCCCCGTACTCTCGCTTCGTCGCCGCCGACGAGCTCGTTCACCGGGTCCTCTACCGCCACCCGACCGAGGCCGACTGCACCGGCGAGGACTGCGTCCTCGTCCCTTCGCGCCGGCAGCGCCCCGGCTCCTTCGAGGTCGGCGATGCCCAGGTCGTGGTGGGCGCGTACCGCGGCGCCATGGTCTGGCTCCCGACGACACGGCCCCCGGAGGAAGTGCCGAGGGCGGTCCTCAGCGCCCAGAAGAAGCGGAAGGCGAAGAGGCGCCGGGTGGAGGGGGCGGCGCCGCCGATTCCCCCGCGCTCCGACTTCGCCGCCGCCCTCGCGGACCTCCCCGAGATCCGCCTCGTCCTCACGCGCGGCCCCGAGGCGGGCTGGGTCGACGTCTACGGGCCCTCGGGACGGTCGGAGACCCACCGCGAGGAGCGGGACGACGGAAAGGACGTCTACACCTATCGGCTCCTGGAGGGGACCGACCCTCTCGGCCTCCCGCCCGCCCTCCTCGGACGTCCCCTCTCGGCCGCGGAGTGGCTCGCCGGCACCGCCGCCACCGAGTACCCGGACCTCCCGGTGCAGGCCGTCGAGTTCTTCGACTCGCCCCGCGCCCCCGACGTCCTCGTCTCCCCGATCGACGGCGTCGGCTTCCGGGCCGGCCGCCTCGGCGGGCACGGCGCCCTCTCGCGCGGCGAGACCGTCGTCCCGCTCGTCTTCGCGGGCCCGGGCGTCCGCCCGGGCCGCATCCCCGCGGCCCGGACGCTCGACCTGACGCCGACGCTCCTCTCCTACCTCCGCGTCCCTTACGACGAGGCGGAGATGGACGGGCGCTCCCTCGGCATACGGACCGATCCGATCGATCCCCCGCCGCCCCTTCCCGCCCCGGGGAGCCTCACCTTCGACTAGGCCGGATCGTCCGGATCCTCACGGTGTTCGTCGCCCCCTCGAGGGCGGCCGCCCCGGAGACCTCCACCACCGTCGCGGACGTGAGGGCGTGCTCGCGCAGCACGCGGTCGCCGCTCGCGATCATCTCCTCGACCGAGGAGGACGGGGGAATGCGGTACGAGACGACGTTCCGGAGGAGCGTCAGGCGCCGCCTGACCTCTTCCGAGCTCGTGATCGCGACGATCGGAATCCTGGAGACGCCCTTCGAGAGGAGGCGCGCCGTCCGTCCCGACGCCGTGTAGACGACCATCGCCTTCGCGCCGGACCTGCGCGCAGCGACGACGGCCACGTCGCAGACGACCGGCGTGTGGTCCTCGCCCCGGTCCTCCCGCTCCGGAATCTCGAGCGGGACGGACCGCTGCGTCTCGGCGACCCGGGCGATCTCGTCCATCGTCCGGACCGCCTCGACGGGGTACGCGCCGACCGCCGTCTCTCCCGAGAGCATGACCGCGTCCGCGCCGTCGTTCACGGCGTTCGCGACGTCGGAAACCTCGGCCCGGGTCGGCACGGGGTGCTCGACCATCGACTCGAGCATCTGGGTCGCGACGATGACCGGGACCGACAGCTCCCGGCCGACCTTGAGGATCGCGCGCTGCGCGCCCGGGACGGCCGCCAGCCCCGTCTCGACCCCGAGGTCCCCGCGGGCGACCATGAGCGCGTCGGACGCGGCCGCGATCTCGCGCAGGTCGCGGACCGCCTCGGCTCGTTCGATCTTCGAGACGATCCACGGCCGCCGCTCCGGGTCCGCCGCCGCGATGAGGCGGCGGAGCGTCTTCACGTGCTCGACGCTCCTCACGAACGACAGGCCGACGAACTGGATGCCGGCCTCGAGCCCCTCTCTCAGGTCGCGGCGGTCCTTGGCCGTGACGGCCGGGGCGGAGAGCGCCGAGCTCGGGAAATTGACGCCCGCCCCTTTTCGGACGGTGCCCCCCGCGAGGACCCGCGCCTTGAGCGAGGCCGCGTCCCGCTTCTCGACGCGCAACCGGATCAGCCCGTCGGCGATGCGGATCTCGGCTCCGGGGCGGACCTCGGAGAGGAGCGCCGGGTACGTGACGGAGATTCGCTTCCCCGAGCCGGTCCGGAGCCCCGGAAGGATCTCGACGAGGTCGCCGTCCTTCCAGACGGTCGTGTCGCCCTCGATGGGACCGACCCGGATCTTCGGACCGCCGAGGTCGAGCAGGATCCCGACGGGGCGGCCGACGACCCGCTCGGCCTCCCGCACGAGCGAGACCCGCCGGGCGATGTCGCCCGGCTGGCAGTGGGCCCCGTTCAGCCGGAAAACGTCGACGCCCGCCGACAGGAGCCGAACGAGCTCTCCGTCCTTCTCGGCCCTGGGCCCGATCGTGGCGACGATCTTCGTGGCGCGAATTTCCCGCGTCGGCTTGGCCATCTGGGTCCTCCGTCGAAACGTATGATCTCCCCATGACTCCGAAACCGGAATCCCCGCTCGCCGCCCCGCTCGAGGTCCACGACGCTCCCGAGCCGGGCGACCCCCGGATCGGACAGATCTCGGGGCACGTCAGGGAGATCATCCGCATCCTGGGTCTCTCCCCCGACCGCGATCCGAACCTCTTCGACACCGACCGTCGCGTGGCGAAGATGTTCCTCGAGATCTTCTCGGGCCTCGACGAGGGAACCAAGCCGAAGCTGACGACCTTCCCGAACGACGAGCACTACACCGCCATGGTCATGGAGAAGGAGATTCCCTTCTACTCCATGTGCACGCACCACTTCGTCCCGTTCTACGGCCACGGGCACATCGCCTACATCCCGAACGAGCGGATCGTCGGGCTCTCGAAGCTGCCTCGCCTCCTCGATTTCTTCGCCCGCCGCCCACAGCTCCAGGAGCGTCTCACCGAGCAGGTCGCCTCGGTCCTCGAGGAGGAGCTGAAGCCCCTGGGGGTCATGGTCGTCATCGAGGCCCGGCACCTCTGCGTCGAGATGCGCGGGGTGAGGAAGCCCGGATCCGTCACCGTGACGTCCGCCATCCGCGGGATCTTCATGCAGAAGGCGGTCCGCGAGGAGTTCCTCGACCTGCTCAGGCGACGCGGGTAGGCCTCGGGCTCACCGGAGCCAGCCCGGGAACGCGCCGGCCCTCCGGGCCTCTTCCTCCAGCGCCTCGAGGCGTCCGGTTGCAAGGCGGAGGTCCCGCCTGGCCCGCTCGGTCCGGTCCCGCGCTTCGTAGACGCGGATGGCGAACGAGTTCCGCTCGCCCTCGCCCGGGCCGAGGTACGCCCTTTCGGCCGCCTCCAGGTCCGCCTCCGCCACGGCGAGGTCCCTTTCCGCCTGCTCGATTTCGGCGCGAGCGGCCCCGGCCCTCTCTCGCCAGAACTCCTCTCCCCTTCCCTGCCGGTCGACGGGCTCCGACTCGACGAGCGCGGGCTCGCCGGCCGCATCGTCGGCAGGTCGCGAACCCGGGGATGGCGCCGGCGACCGGACGGGAGCCGGACTGCCGGTCCGGGCCCCTTCGAGGACCTTCTGCGCCTCCTCCGCCGTCTTCTTCAGCTTCACCTGGCTCCCGAGCGGTGGCGTCGCGAACGGCATCGGCGTCGGGACCGGCCTCGCGAAGGGAGTCGCCGCGGGCGTCCCCGGTGCGTTGGCGCGCGCCGTCGCTTCCGCGTCCACGCGGGCCGCGGGAATCGAAACGAGGGTCCCCGAGCCTTCCAGCTTTCCCACGAGCCGGCCCCCGCGATTCTCGGGAGGGACCGCGAACACGACCCGCGATCCGTCCGCCTGGACGACGGTCCATGGGCTCCCCGAAGGTCCCGAAGAGCCCCCGGCGGCCGGCGTCACCCGGGCAGGCTGCGCAGCCAGGAGGGCGACGAGGAGAGCGGCCCTCACCCTACGCCTTCGGCGAGAAGCGCCCGCACCGCCTCGAGGCCCCTCAGCGACCGAACGCCGTGCCAGCAGAAATCGTTTCCCGGAACGCTGACGACCCTCGTCCCTCGAAGCGCGCCCGACCAGAAGGCACGGTCGTCCTCGCCGAAGCGGTAGGGCTCGTCGGGGAGGAAGAGGAGCTCCGGGGACAGGGCCCTGAGCTCCTCTTCCCCGGTCTTCGGCCAGGGC